>NZ_WMLF01000153.1 GCF_014156695.1 Streptomyces durbertensis
GCTCCCCACCCCCCGCCCCGCCGACGACGGCGAAGCGCTCGGCACCCTCGCCGGCGACCAGCGGCGCACGGTGGAACAGGTCACCCTCCTGCTCTTCATCACCATCCCCTTCCTCGCCCTGCTGGCCGCCGTGCCGCTCGCCTGGGGCTGGGGCGTCAGCTGGCTCGACCTCGGCCTGATGACCGCCATGTACTTCATCGGCTGCCACGGCATCACCATCGGCTTCCACCGGTACTTCACCCACAGCTCGTTCAAGGCGAAGCGCCCGCTGCGCATCGCGCTGGCCGTCGCGGGCTCGCTGGCCGTCGAGGGCCCCGTCGTGCGCTGGGTCGCCGACCACCGACGGCACCACAAGTTCTCCGACGCCGAAGGCGACCCGCACTCCCCGTGGCGCTACGGCGAGACCGTTCCCGCGCTGATGAAGGGCCTGTGGTGGGCCCACATGGCCTGGATGTTCGACCGCGAGAAGACCCCGCAGCACAAGTACGCCCCCGACCTGATCAAGGACCCGGTCATCCGCCGGATCTCCCGCCAGTTCGTCCTGTGGACGGCCGTCTCCCTGCTCATCCCGCCGGTCATCGGCGGCCTGGTCACCTGGTCCTGGCAGGGCGCGCTGACCGCGTTCTTCTGGGGCTCCCTGGTCCGCGTCGCGCTCCTGCACCACGTGACGTGGTCGATCAACTCCATCTGCCACGCCGTCGGCAAGCGCCCCTTCAAGTCCCGCGACCGCTCCGGGAACGTGTGGTGGCTGGCCGTCCTCTCCTGCGGCGAGTCCTGGCACAACCTGCACCACGCCGACCCCACCAGCGCCCGGCACGGCGTGCAGCGCGGCCAGATCGACTCCAGCGCGCGCCTCATCCGCTGGTTCGAACGCGCCGGCTGGGCCTACGACGTGCGCTGGCCGCAGGCCAAGCGCCTGGAGGCCAAGCGGGTGCGGCCCGGCGACGCCGACCCGGCATGATGTGATGGTGCTGTGGCGAGCGAGGACAGAGGCACCCCGAGCAACGACAAGCCGAGCGGTTCCGGACGACGGGCCGCCAGACGGCGCATGACGGGCAAGGAGCGCCGCGAACAGCTCCTGGACATCGGGCGTGTCCTCTTCGCCGAACGCGGCTTCGAAGGCACGTCGGTGGAGGAGATCGCGGCGAAGGCCGGTGTCTCCAAGCCCGTCGTCTACGAGCACTTCGGAGGCAAGGAGGGGCTGTACGCGGTGGTCGTCGACCGCGAGATGCGCCAGCTCCTCGACATGGTCACCGACGGGCTCACCGCCGGGCACCCCAGGGAGCTGCTGGAACAGGCCGCGTTCGCGCTGCTCGACTACATCGAGCAGCACACCGACGGGTTCCGCATCCTCGTCCGCGACTCACCCGTCACCCAGAGCACCGGCACGTTCGCCTCGCTCATCAGCGACATCGCCACGCAGGTCGAGGACATCCTGGGCCACGAGTTCAAGGCCCGGGGCTTCGACCCGAAGCTGGCGCCCCTGTACGCGCAGGCGCTGGTGGGCATGGTGGCACTGACCGGGCAGTGGTGGCTCAACGTCCGCCGGCCGAAGAAGTCGGAGGTCGCCGCGCATCTGGTGAACCTCGCCTGGCACGGCCTGGACGGCCTGGAGCCCAAGCCCCGGCTGGTCGGCCACCGCCGCGCGTAGTCCCTCCCGGGAACCCCGTCCGGCCCCGGCCGCCCGTGTGCGCGGCCGGGGCCGGCGCACGTCGCAGGTCAGGAGTTGTACGTCGTCTGGGCGCGTTCGAGACCGTCGGTGAGCAGCGTCTCCACCGCGTCGGCGGCCCGGTCGACGAAGTAGTCCAGCTCCTTGCGCTCGGTGCTGGAGAAGTCCTTGAGGACGAAGTCCGCGACGGGCATCCGGCCGGGCGGGCGGCCCACGCCGAACCGCACCCGGAAGTAGTCCGGGCCCAGCGCCTTGGTGAGCGACTTCAGGCCGTTGTGCCCGTTGTCGCCGCCGCCGCGCTTGACCCGCAGCGCGCCGTAGGGGATGTCCAGCTCGTCGTGGACGACGACGATCCGCTCCACCGGCACCTTGTAGAAGTCGGCGAGCGAGGACACCGGCCCGCCCGAGAGGTTCATGTAAGACAGCGGCTTGGCGAGCACCACCCGCCGGCTGTCGACGCCCGGTGTGCCGACCCGGCCCTCGACGACCTGCGCCCGGGACTTGTGCGTCTTGAACGTGCCGCCCATCCGGCTCGCCAGCAGCTCGGCGACCATGAAGCCGACGTTGTGCCGGTTGCCGGCGTACTCGGGGCCGGGGTTGCCGAGCCCGGCGATGATCCAGGGACCGGTCGACGTCTCGCTCATGGCTGCGTGTTCTCCTGCGGGCCGGCGGAACCGCCCGGCGGGCCGGGCGGGGAAGAGAGACCGGGCCCGCGCACCGGTGAACGGTCCGCGGGCCCGGAGGGGATCACTCGGCGGCGGCTTCGCTCCCGGCGCCCTCGGCGGCCGGCTCCTCGGCCTGCGCGGCGAGGACCTGGACGACGACGGTGTCCGGCTCGACGTCCAGCGTCGAGCCCTTGGGCAGCCGCACGTCCTTGGCCAGGACGCTGTCACCGGCGGTCAGGCCGGCGATGGAGGCCGTCACCGACTCGGGGATGTGGGTCGCCTCGGCGACGATCGGCAGGGAGTTCAGCACGTGCTCCAGGATGAACTGGCCCGGGGCCAGGTCGCCCTCGGTGTGCACCGGCACCTCGACGTTGACCTGCTCGCCGCGCTTGACGACCAGCAGGTCGATGTGGACGAGGAAGCCGCGGATGGCCTCGCGCTGCACGGCCTTGGGGATGACAAGCTCCTCGCGGCCGTCGACGTCCAGGGTGATCAGGACGTTCGAGGTCTTGAGGGCCATCATCAGGTCGTAGCCCGGCAGGGCCACGTGGACCGGCTCGGTGCCGTGGCCGTAGATGACACCGGGCACCTTGTCCTCGCGGCGCAGACGGCGGGCGGCACCCTTGCCGAACTCGTTGCGGATGGTCGCGCTGATCTTGACGTCAGCCATGGAACACGCTCCTCGTGGTCGTCGGATCCGTTGGGCGTCACCCGGCCACGACGGACCTGCTACGAAGAGCGCGTCGATAACGGACCGCCGCACACGACAGTGCGGCCTCCCTCGCCGAGCAACGTTCGCATGCTACCCGGCGCGGAGGCCGCACCGTAAATCGATCAGTCGGGGCGTGCGCGTCAGCCCTGCTCCTCGAAGAGGCTGGTGACCGAGCCGTCCTCGAAGACCTCCCGGACCGCGCGGGCGATCGTCGGCGCCATCGACAGCACCTTGATCTTGTCGATGTCCAGCTCCTCCGGCGTGGGGAGGGTGTTGGTGAACACGAACTCGCTGACCTTGGAGTTCTTCAGCCGGTCCGGCGCGGGGTGGGAGAGGATGCCGTGCGTCGCGGTGACCAGCACGTCCTCGGCTCCGTTCGCGAACAGCGCGTCGGCGGCCGCGCAGATCGTGCCGCCGGTGTCGACCATGTCGTCGACCAGCACGCACACCCTGCCGCGCACGTCACCGACGACCTCGTGCACCGTCACCTGGTTCGCGACGTCCGGGTCGCGGCGCTTGTGCACGATCGCCAGCGGCGCGCCCAGCCGGTCGGCCCAGCGGTCGGCGACCCGCACCCGGCCGGCGTCGGGGGAGACCACCGTCAGCTTCGACCGGTCGACCCGCTTGCCGATGTAGTCGGTGAGGATGGGCAGCGCGAACAGGTGGTCCACCGGTCCGTCGAAGTAGCCCTGCACCTGGTCGGCGTGCAGGTCCACGCTCAGCAGCCGGTCGGCGCCGGCCGCCTGCAGCAGGTCCGCCATCAGCCGGGCCGAGATCGGCTCCCGGC
This sequence comes from Streptomyces durbertensis, assembly GCF_014156695.1. GTDB lineage: Bacteria > Actinomycetota > Actinomycetes > Streptomycetales > Streptomycetaceae > Streptomyces > Streptomyces durbertensis. The sequence continues at coordinate 3,834 of NZ_WMLF01000153.1, forward strand.
CGCGGTGCTTCTTGTCCTGACGGGCGTAGCCGTAGAACGGGATGACCACGGAGATGCTGCGCGCCGACGCCCGCTTCAGGGCGTCGATCATGATCAGCTGCTCCATGATCCACTTGTTGATGGGGGCCGTGTGGCTCTGGATCAGGAAGCAGTCCGCGCCACGCACCGACTCCTGGAAACGGACGTAGATCTCGCCGTTGGCGAAGTCGATCGCCTTGGTGGGGACCAGGTCCACCCCCAGCTCCTCGGCCACCTCCTCCGCCAGCTTGGGGTGGGCGCGGCCGGAGAAGAGCATCAGCTTCTTCTCACTGGTCGTCTTGATCCCGGTCACTGCACCGTCTCCTTGGATTCTGCCGAGTGTGCGCCTATCACCGTACGCCCTCTCCCGGAAGGCCGGCGAAGGGGGCGGGTGCCCCCGTCAATGGCCATGCCAACGATCTGTTCCGACACCCTGGTCAGTCCCGCCCCTTGCCCCGACCGGCCTCGTCGCCGGTGTCAGGGTCCCCCTCGGCACGGGCCGCCGCCTGCGCGGCCGCGCTGCCGGGCCGCTTGCGGGCCACCCAGCCCTCGATGTTCCGCTGCTGCCCCCGGGCCACGGCCAGCGACCCCGGCGGCACGTCCTTGGTGATCACCGAGCCGGCCGCCGTGTAGGCGCCGTCCCCGATGGTGACCGGCGCCACGAACATGTTGTCCGAACCGGTCTTGCAGTGCGAGCCCACCGTGGTGTGGTGCTTGTGCTCGCCGTCGTAGTTCACGAAGACGCTGGCCGCGCCGATGTTGGTGAAGTCACCGATCGTCGCGTCCCCCACGTACGACAGGTGCGGCACCTTCGTGCCCTCGCCGATCGTCGCGTTCTTCATCTCGACGTACGTGCCCGCCTTCGCGCGCTCACCGAGCACCGTGCCCGGCCGCAGGTACGCGTACGGCCCCACCGACGCGCCGGGCCCCACCCGGGCACCCACCGCGACCGAGTCGCCCACCACCGCGCCCGGCCCCACGTGCGTGTCGGTCAGCCGCGCGTTCGGGCCGACCTCGCAGCCCTCGGACAGATGCGTCGCGCCCAGCAGCTGGGTGCCCGGGAGCACCACCGCGTCCGGCTCGACCGTCACCGCCACGTCCATCCAGGTCGTCGCCGGGTCCACCACCGTCACGCCGGCCAGCATCGCCGCCTCCAGCAGCCGGTCGTTCATCAGCCGGCGGGCCTGCGCGAGCTGCACCCGGTTGTTGATGCCGGCGATCTCCCGGTGGTCGCCCGCCACCGCCGCGCCCACCCGGTGCCCGGCCTCCCGCAGGATGCCCAGCACGTCGGTCAGGTACTCCTCGCCCTGGCTGTTGTCCGTGCGCACCTTGCCCAGCGACTCGACCAGCAGCTCCGCGTCGAACGCGAACACCCCGGAGTTGATCTCCCGGATCGCCAGCTGCGCGCCGTCCGCGTCCTTGTGCTCCACGATCGCGGTCACGCTGCCGTCCGCCGCCCGCACGATCCGGCCGTAGCCCGTCGCGTCCGGCACCTCGGCCGACAGCACGGTCACCGCGTTGCCGTCGGCGGCGTGCGTGTCGGCCAGCGCGCGCAGCGTGGTGCCCGTCAGCAGTGGCGTGTCACCGCAGGTCACCACCACCGTGCCCCGCAGCTCCACGCCGTCGGCGGCCAGCGCCTCCAGACCCATGCGCACCGCGTGGCCCGTGCCGTTCTGCTCCTCCTGCACCGCCGTGCGCACCCCGGCGTCCAGCCCAGCGAGATGGCCCGCGACCTGCTCCCTGGCGTGTCCGACCACCACCACCAGGTGCTCCGGATCGAGTTCACGGGACGCGGAGACGACATGACCCACGAGCGACAGCCCGCAGATCTCGTGCAGAACCTTCGGGGTGGCCGACTTCATGCGGGTGCCCTCACCCGCTGCGAGAACGACGACGGCTGCCGGGCGGATGGCGCTCACGGGTGTGCCCTTCGGCTTCGGGTGGATGTCACCCGCAGGATACCGGCCGACGACCCGCGGCCGTCCTCCGGCGTGACCCCGTCGCGCTTGCCGTCCGAGGCGCCCGGCGGCGCGTTCCGGCCGGTCAGCGCCTCCAGCACCGCCCGCGTACGGGCCAGGTCTCGCTCCACCTCGCGCCGCGGGGAGCGCTCGTGCCCCCGGTCACGCTCGGCCGCGCGGCTGACGTCCGCCGCCCGCGTCGACGCCCGGGTCAGCAACTCGGCGGCCTGCGCCTCCGCCTCCGCCAACCGCCGGCCGGCCGCCCGGCGGGCCAGCGCCAGCGTCCGTTCGGCCTCCGCCAACAGCGCCGTGCCGCGCGCCTCCAGCCGCGCCAGCCCCTCAAGCGCCGCCGCCTCGTCGACGACCAGCCGAGCCTCCAGCCGGCGCTCGGCGACCCGCTGCCGCAGCGCCTGCCCGGCCAGCAGTCGGGCGCACTCGCGACGCGCCCGCGCCAACCGCGCCGCCGCCGCCTCCTCGACGCGGGCCGCGTCCGCCCGCGCCCGGGCCAGCACCCGGGCCGCCTCCTCCCGCGCGGCGGCGAGCGCCGCCTCCGCCGCGGCGTCCGCCGCGCCGCGGACCTCCGCCGACGCCCGGTCGGCGTCCTCCCGCAGCCGCGCGCCGGCGGCTCTGGCGTCCCCGCGCAGCGTCCGCGCGTCCGCCGCGGCCCGCCCGCACAACTCGTCCGCCTCCTCCACGGCCAGCCGCACCACCAACCGCGCCCGGGCGCCCAGCGGCTCGAACGAGGGCCCCCTCAGCGCCGCCACCGCCCGGCGCAGCCGCCGCGCCTCCTCGGCCAGCTGCCGGACCAGCAGCACAAGCCTGGACTCCTGCACCTCCAGCCGCTCCCGCTCGGCGAGCAGCGCCGCCGTGCGCTCGTCCACCTGCGCCGGGCGGTAGCCGCGCCCCCGGACGGTGGCGAAGCCGAACGGCGAGGGGGAGCCGTGCCGCGCGCCGCGGGCGGCCCGGGGCGACGGCAGCCGGAACACCGGGGAACGCGACCACCGGCCCGGGGAACCGGAGGTCGGGACGTCGGACGGGGACGGCGGAGCCGTCAGAAGCGCCGAGAACAAACGTGCACCCCTTGTGTGGACACCTTCGCCGCACCGCGCACCCCTGGGCCCGCCGGGCGGAGCCGCCCGGGGCGTCGCCGGGCCCGCGGGCCCGACACGACGTCACCCGGACGACACCGCCCGGGGCGAAACGCCCATAGCGTGACAGTACGGCCGTACCGGTGTCCCAGGATGAGGCATCACCCCCGGCTCGACACAGCCGCCACCACCGGGGAACCCCACCTCGTCCTCAGAGAAGGCCGTCCCACATCTGTTCGAGGAGTACCGACCACCACGTCTCCGGCGAACCCAGCGCCGCCGGATCCAACGCGGCCAACTGCTGCTGGAAGTCCACCGTCCAGCGACCCGCCTGATCCGGCGTCAGGCCGTACCGCAGCGGCCACATCCGGCCCAGCATCGCCAGGCAGCGGGCGAACTCCGGCAGCCCGGTGTTCACAAAACGCGGCGTCACCGACTGGCCGTCGGGCCCGGCTTCGAGCGGCACCGCCACGATGTGCGCCGTGCCGTACTGCACACACAGCTGCCGCCCGTAGTCGTTGCCCATCACCAGGTACGACGAGGCGTCCGGAGCCGGCTGCACCCCGCGCTCCTGCGCCAGCTCCGCCAACGTCGGCACCGGTCGGCCCGGCTGCGCCTGCGCCCAGAAGAACGGACTCACGTCCAGCGGCAGACCGGCCCACATCAGCGTCTGCGCCACCACGTCCGGCACACCCTGACGGGACACCGCCCGCTGGTCGAAGCGGTACACGCCCTGCGGACCGAACGACTGCGCCAACTCGTGGCCGACGCCGTCCAACGGAATCGGCTGCGCCGGCTGCACCGGCATCAACGCCGCCCGCTCCGGCGCCGGCCGCGCGGGAGCGTCCGCCACCTGGTGCAGCTCACCCTGGTGCTCGATCAGGTTCCGCATGCCCTGCTGCCGGGAGGCGTGGTCACTGCCGTACGGCGTCGTGTGGCTGATCCGCACCTGCGGCCAGGTCTCCTTGACCATGCGCGCGCAGTAGCCGCCCGGCAGCTCGCAGCACTCCAACTCCGTGTGCAGCTCCAGCACCTGGTCCGGCGGGACGTTCATCCCGCGCAGCTCGTGCATGATCTGCCACTCCGGGTGCGGCAGGCCGGGCGCCGAGCGGCGGATCAGCTTCTGCTCCGCGCCGTCCGCGCCCCGGTACGTCAGCACCGCCATGTAGCCGGGACCCACCATCGGCTGGCCGGACGGCGGCGGATAGCCGTACCCCTGCTGCGGGCCGGCGGCGCCCGGTCCGCCGTGCGGCGGCTGCCCGGGGCCGTGCGGGACGCCGGCGTGCGGGACGCCGGGGGCGTGCGGCGCGGCCGGCGGGGCCTGCGGCGGGCCGGGCGGCCCGGCTGGCCCGGCTGGCCCGGCTGGCCCGGCGAGCATGGTGGCCGCGTGGTGGACACCGCCCGACGGGCCGCCCGACAAGCCGCCCGGCGGCGTCGCGGGCTGCCCGGGCGCGCCCGGTGGGGTCGGAGGGTTGGGGCCACCGGCCGCGTGGGGACCGCTCACCGCGTTCGGGCCGGCGAGCATCGTCGCCGCGTGGTGCACTCCGCCGGCGGAACCGCCGGACACCGGCGGCGCCGACTCCGGAGGACGCACCCCGGCGCCCTGGCTCGCCACGTCGTCCGCCGACACCAACTGCGTGGGCTGGTACGCCGCCTGACCCGACGGCGCGCCCGCGCGCGACCGGTCGGCGTCCGGGCTGACACGCGCCCCCGGGGTGCCGGGCGCGCCGGGCGGCGGCGGCACCGACTGCCCCGCCCCCCGCGCCGGACGGGCCGCCGGCGGGTTCGCCGGCGGCGCCGGGCGCGGCGCCCGGCTGGTGTCGGCGTCCGCGATGTCCGCCGCACCGGCCGGCCGGCCGGCGGGCGGAGCGGGCGGCGGGCCCGGCACGGACGGGGAGTTCAACGCGTTCGGGTCGGCGAGCATCGTCGCCGCGTGGTGCACCCCACCGCCGGTGCCGCCGCCCGGGCCGCCGGTGCCCGGCGTGTCACCCTCCTGGCGGGAGCCGGGTGGGAACGCCGCCGACTCGTCCAGCGCCGGGGAGAGCTGTGTCCTCGGCAGCGCGCTGCCCTCCGGCAGCAGCGCGGTCGCCGCCTCCGGGCTCACCCGGGGCGGCGGCGTGGCCTGTTCGTCCTCGTCGCTGCCGCTCAGCGGCGGTGCGAAGACCGTCGCCGGCGGTGCCACCGACGGGCCGGAACCCGAGCTCGACGTGTCCGCCCACGAGACGGAACCCGTCGAGCCGCCGGAGCGCGGCGCGTCCGCCGGCGCGTGCGCCGGGGGAGCGGGGGGCGCGGCGGGCGCCGGGGCCTGCGCCGGCGGCGCCGGCGGCGCCGGAGGTACAGGCGGCGGCGTCGGCGCGGCCGAGCCGGCAGCCGCGACACGCGCCCCCGAAGTACCCGCGCCCGCCCCACCGAAAGGGGAACCGGCGGCGTCGGAGGCGCCCCCGGAGACACCGGCGACGCCGGAAGCACCACCGGAGGTGCCGTCGGAGGTGGGACGCGCGGCGCGGTGGTCCGGCACGCCCATCCGGTCGGCCGCCTCCTGCAACCACTCCGGCGGCGTCAACAGGAAGGACGTCGCCTCGAGATCCACCCGCTGCGGCGCCGCCGGCTCCGGCACCGCCTGCGCCGACGCGGCATAGTGCTCCTGGAACCGGCGGATCACCTCGCCCACCGGCAACGCCGGCCACAGCGTCGACTCGCCGCTGTCCCGGGCGATGACCAGCCGGACCCCACCGCCGTCCGACCGCGCACCGCCCTCGCGGTCCTCCGCCCACGCCACGAAGCCCAGATCGAACTCCCTGACCCGGACCTCCCGTTGCTGGTACGCCGGCACCCCGGCGTTCACCCAGCGTTCCGCACGCTCCTGCGCCTGCGCGAACGTCACCATCAGCCGGTCACCCCTCCACCGGGACGGCCCGCGCGAAGCCACCGTCCACCATCAGGTTGGCCACGGTCTCCAACTCCGGCGGATTCCCCGCCAGCCGCAGCAGAAACGCGTCAAAATCGGCACCGCACGGCAGCAGCAGCTCCGCCATGCGCTCGGGCATGCCCAGGCCGTCCCGGTCCCGGGCGTCGTCGTAGGCGCAGAACCACACCGAACCCTGGCCCTCGCCGCGCACCTTCACCGCGAGTAGGCCGCCGTGCACGAACGCCACACAGAGGAAGTCCTTCGTGAGGTGGTCGCGCAGACACTTGTTGACGTACACGAGGTCGTTCAGGGCCGGCTCGTCGCGCACCGAGAAGAACGGCTGGTCCACCAGCAGCCCCAACTCGGCGTCCAGCGCCACCCCCACCGGCGCGCAACCACCCGCCGCCTTCAGGAACGTGCGGTACGCGCCCGGCAGCCGGTAGCCCAGCGCCTCCTCGGCGTGCACCACCTGCTCCTCGGGCACCGCCACCGCGTGCGGCACCTCAAAATGCGCCGGGCGGGTCTCCCGCAGCGGGCGGGTCCCCCGCTTCGAGTGGTCCACCGCCGCCGTCGCCAGGCCGCCGTGGTGCCGCAGCAGTCCCTTGACCTCCACCGGCACCAGCTCCATCCGCCGGCCACCGGGCACGTGATGCCACGTCCAGCCGTGCGGCGTCGCCACCGGCGGCAGATCCGCCCACAGCTCGTGGCCCGAGGCGTGCAGCGCCGCGTTCGCCGACACGTAGTCCGTCAGCCGGAGCTCGTCCACGCCAAAACCCTCGGGCGGCTCCGCCACCTCCGCCGCCGCCCGCGCGTACGGCGTGAACACCGGGAAACCGGCCGCGTCCACAGCGACCCCACGCGGGTGACGCGCTGCCCGGACCGGATCCGGGAAGCGCACGACCTGCCCGGCGTAGGCCCTGTTCGGCGGCGCGGCATCCTGCCCGAGCCGACCTGTCGTCATGGCGGTACTCCCTGGTGAATGCGGCTGACGCAGACAGCCTAAGGCGTCCCCCGTACCCGGCGGCCAGCCCCGCTCGCGCCGAACACGGGGCCAGACCGAAGCCCGCACAGGCGGCCGGCCGCGGGAAGACGCCGCGACGGCTCGGCGACACGAGCGGAACAGGCCCCGACTACCGCAACGCGGCCGACATTTGGCAAAGTCATACCCCGCCCGCAGAAGGGACCCAGAACGGAACAGACCACCAGGAGTCACCAAAGCGCAACACCCGCCACACCGGTTGCGTACTACACCACAGACCGACCCCAGCGGCACACCACCGACCACCACACAGCGACAACCACACACCGACAACAACACAGCGCACGTCCAACCCCCACCCGCGCGCCCCGCGGCGGCGCGCGAGACCGGCGGGCGACCGGCGCCACGGCAGCACCGGAGGAACCACACATGCACGTCGCTCAGCACACCGGGGACCCCCGGATCGGCTGGGGAAGCAACCACGGGCTCAGCCACGACACCGCGCCCATCCTCCGCCACCGCCGCGACGGCATACTCCCCACCACCGCCGCCGCGCTCTCCGCCCGCGGCACCACCCTCACCTGCAC
>NZ_WMLF01000154.1 GCF_014156695.1 Streptomyces durbertensis
CGTCGGACACTGCGCCTACTTGGGGTCCTGGGCGAGCCGGCGGATGGCGGCCATGGGGATGGGCAGCCAGTTGGGCCGGTGGCGGGCCTCGTACAGCACCTCGTAGACGGCCTTGTCGGTCTCGTAGACGCGCAGCAGCGCGGCCTGGGCGTGCGGGTCGCTGCCGGTGGCGCTGGCGTAGCCGGCGCAGTACGCGGCGCGGTTGGCCGTCGCCCAGCGGTGTCTGCGATCGCCGGAGCCGCGTTGGCAGGCGGCGTAGTCGAAGCTGCGGAGCATCCCGGCGACGTCCCGCAGGACGGGCTGGGGGCGGCGGCGTTCGGCGATCGGCACGGCCGGCTCGCCCTCGAAGTCGATCAGTGCCCAGCTGCCGCCGTCGTCCTTGTCGTGGGCGTCGACGCCCACGGCGTCGGTACGCAGGACCTGGCCGAGGTGGAGGTCGCCGTGGATGCGCTGCACGGGGCACTGGTGCCCGGTGCGGGCGAGGGTGGCGACGGCGCGGAACGCCTCGCGCAGCCCGGGCCGGTAGGGCCGCAGCGCGGGTACGGCCTCCACGGCGCGTTCCAGCCGTTCCATCATCTCCTCTGCCACCGACGTGAGTTCGGCGCCCGCGAGTACCGACGTGGGCAGCGCCGCCGCGAGGGCGGTGTGCACGGCGGCGGTGGCGCGGCCGAGTTCGAAGGCGGAGCGGTGGAACTCGCGTCCGGCGGCCAGGGCACGCAGCGCGAGCTGCCAGCCGTCGCTGGTGCCGGCGAGGTAGGGCTGGAGGATGCCGAGGGTCAGCGTGGCGTCCGTGCCGGACGACTCGGCGGCCCCGGCGGCCCCGACGGTCCCTGTGATCGCGGGGGTTTCGGCCTCGAACCAGGCGACGGGGGCGGGGGCCTGGCGGCAGCCGGCGCGGGCGAGTGCCAGCGGCAGTTCGAGGTCGGGGTTGAGGCCGGGGCTGAGCCTGCGGAACAACTTGAGGATGAACGTATCGCCGTAGACGACCGACGAGTTCGACTGCTCGCTGCGCAGGGGTCTGGGGACCAGCCCGGAGGGGATGGCGGTACCCGGTTCGCGGCGGAACCCGAGGACGCCGAGCCGGCCGGGGGCGCGGAGGCGTTCCAACAGGACGGAGGTGAGCCGGGGGTCGGGTACGGCGTCGTAGACGCACATGCCCCGCAGGGCGCCTTCCTCGGGGCGGCCGATCAGCGCCGGCGCCAGCACCGGCGGCAGTACGCGCCGTACGCCGAGGAGGAGTTGGTAGCAGTCGGTGGTGCGCCCCTGGTGGGCGGTGACCAGGAGGTGCAGCAGGCCGGGAGCGGGTCCGCCGGTGACCGGCAGGAGTTCGGTCGCGGCGGCCAGGGTGAGGCCGTCGAGCGGGCGGCCTTTGCCCGCGAACCAGCGCTGCCGGGGCAGCCAACCGGTGAGCATCGGGCCGATCGAGTGCAGCAGTGCGGCGCCGCCCGCCGTATCGGGCAGGGCGGTGCGCGACGTGGAGCTGTCCGGCATAGCGGTCATGGCACCTTCCACCGGGCTTTCTCCGGGCACACGGCAACTGAGGTGAAGTGTCCCGGATGTGCGGCTGTGGCTGTCCGACTGGTCGGGACGTGTCGAGAGAGATAGACCGTGCGGCGGCGCGTGGTTGGGCCACACGGGTGCCTACAAGCCTGCCCGTGACGGCCCGGGGGTAACCGGGCCGTCGGGCGGGACGGTACGCGCCGGCGCCGGTGTCCGGCGGCCGGCGCGGAGTGCGGCGGGGGTGGGCCGCGGGCCGCGCCTCGGCGGGTTGGCCGCCGGGGCGCGGTGGGTCAGAGCAGGTTGCCGGCGGCGTGCGGTTGGCGCAGCCGGAACCAGTAGAAGCCGTGCCCGGCGAGGGTGAGCAGGTACGGCCGTGACCCGACGGCGGGGAAGGTCACGCCGCCGAGCAGCTCGATCGGCTGGCGGCCGGTGAAGGCGCCCAGCTCCAGTTCGGTGGGTTGGGGGAAGCGCGAGAAGTTGTTCACGCACAGCACCACGTCGTCCTCGCTGCCGCTGCCCGCAGGGAGTTTCATCTCCCGGATGTAGGCCATGACGGCGGGGTTGGACGAGGGGAGTTCGTGGTACTCGCCCAGCCCGAAGGCGGGGTTCTGCTTGCGGATCTCGATCATCCGCCGGGTCCAGTGCAGCAGCGAGGACGGCGAACTCATCGACGCCTCGACGTTGGTCACCTGGTACCCGTAGACCGGGTCCATGATGACCGGCAGCGTCAGGCGGCCCGGATCGCTGGAGGAGAAGCCCGCGTTGCGGTCCGGTGTCCACTGCATGGGGGTGCGCACGGCGTCCCGGTCGCCGAGCCAGATGTTGTCGCCCATGCCGATCTCGTCGCCGTAGTAGAGGATCGGCGAGCCCGGCAGGGAGAGCAGCAGCGCGGTGAACAGCTCGATCTGGTTGCGATCGTTGTCCAGGAGGGGGGCGAGCCGGCGCCGGATGCCGATGTTGGCCCGCATGCGCGGGTCCTTGGCGTACTCGGCGTACATGTAGTCGCGTTCCTCGTCGGAGACCATCTCCAGCGTCAACTCGTCGTGGTTGCGCAGGAAGATGCCCCACTGGCAGCCGGAGGGGATGGCCGGCGTCTTGGCGAGGATCTCGGAGACGGGGTGGCGGGACTCCCGGCGGACCGCCATGAAGATGCGCGGCATCACCGGGAAGTGGAACGCCATGTGGCACTCGTCGCCGCCACTGGAGTAGTCGCCGAAGTAGTCGACGACGTCCTCCGGCCACTGGTTGGCCTCGGCGAGCAGCACGGTGTCCGGGTAGTTGGCGTCGATCTCGGCCCGGACGCGTTTGAGGAAGGCGTGCGACCGCGGCAGGTTCTCGCAGTTCGTGCCCTCCTCCGCGTACAGGTAGGGCACGGCGTCGAGGCGGAACCCGTCGATGCCCAGGTCCAGCCAGAAGCGCAGGGCGGAGATCATCTCGTCCTGGACGCGCGGGTTCTCGTAGTTGAGGTCCGGCTGGTGGGAGAAGAACCGGTGGAAGTAGTACTGCTTGCGCACCGGGTCGAACGTCCAGTTGGACTGCTCGGTGTCGACGAAGATGATGCGCGCGTCGGCGTAGCGGGTGTCGTCGTCCGCCCACATGTAGTAGTCGCCGTACGGCCCGTCGGGGTCGGTACGGGACTGCTGGAACCACTCGTGCTGGTCGCTGGTGTGGTTCATCACCATGTCGATGATGACGCGCATGCCGCGTTGGTGGGCGGCGTCCACGAACTCCACGAAGTCGGCCAGGTCGCCGAACTCAGGGAGGACGGACTGGTAGTCCGCGACGTCGTAACCGCCGTCCCGCAGCGGTGACTTGAAGAAGGGCGGCAACCACAGGCAGTCGACGCCCAGCCATTGCAGGTAGTCGAGCTTCGCGGTGAGGCCTTTCAGATCGCCTACGCCGTCGCCGTTGCTGTCCTGGAACGACCGCACCAGGACCTCGTAGAACACGGCCCGTTTGAACCACTCGGGATCGCGGTCCTTGGCGGGCGTGTCCTCGAACGTGTCGGGGACAGGCTCATTGACGCTCATCGTTGGGTGACCCTCCGGTCTGTGAGGACGGTCGCAGGGCAAAGATGTGCGCCGGGGCCGGAACGTCGGCTCTGCCGGGCTCCAGGCGCACATAGTTGTCCCTGCCCCAGTGGTAGGTCTCGCCGGTGAGCTCATCGCGCACCGGAAAGGGTTCGGCGCCACGTGCCTGAGCCGGGGTGAGGCCAAAACCTTCGAGTTCTGCCATATCCAACGACACTGTGGCCTCATGGGTGTGGTGCGGATCGAGGTTGACCACCACGAGTACCGAGTCGGCGTAGGGGGCGTTGCTGCGCTTGGAGTAGGCGATGACGTGTGGGTTGTCCGTTCGGTGGAACCGCACGTCGCGTAGCTGTTGTAGTGCGGGGTGCCGACGGCGGACGCGGTTGAGGGCGGTGATCAGCGGGCTGATCGTCTGGCCGTGCCGTTCGGCGCCCGCCCAGTCGCGCGGGCGCAGCTCGTACTTCTCGGAGTTCAGGTACTCCTCACTGCCCGGTTCGGCGGGCTGCGCCTCGCACAGCTCGTAGCCGGAGTAGACACCCCAGGTGGGGGAGAGGGTGGCGGCCAGCACGGCCCGGATCTCGAAGGCGGGACGGCCGCCGTGCTGGAGGTAGGCGTTGAGGATGTCGGGCGTGTTGACGAAGAAGTTCGGCCGCATGTAGGCGGCCGCGTCGCCGGCCAGCTCGGTGACGTAGTCCGTCAGCTCCTGCTTGGTGTTGCGCCAGGTGAAGTAGGTGTACGACTGCTGGAAGCCGACCCGGGCCAGGGTGTGCATCATCGCGGGGCGGGTGAAGGCCTCCGCCAGGAAGACGACGTCGGGGTCGGTGCGGTTGATCTCGGTGATCACCTTGTCCCAGAAGACGACCGGCTTGGTGTGCGGGTTGTCGACCCGGAAGATCCGCACCCCGTGGTCCATCCACAGCCGCAGCACGCGCAGCGTCTCGTCGACGATCTGCCGGTAGGACTCCCGTGAGCCGTCGAAGTGGATCGGGTAGATGTCCTGGTACTTCTTCGGCGGGTTCTCGGCGTAGGCGATCGTGCCGTCGGCGCGGGTGCGGAACCAGTCCGGGTGCTCGCGCACCCACGGGTGGTCGGGCGAGCACTGGAGGGCGAAGTCCAGCGCCACCTCCATGCGCAGTTCCTTCGCGCGCGCCACGAAGTGGTCGAAGTCCTCGAAGGTGCCCAGGTCGGGGTGGATGGCGTCGTGTCCGCCGGCGGCCGAGCCGATCGCCCAGGGGGAGCCGACGTCGTGCGGGCCGGCGGTCAGCGAGTTGCCCGGCCCCTTGCGGAACGACTCGCCGATGGGGTGGATCGGCGGCAGGTAGACCACGTCGAAGCCCATGGCGGCGACGGCCGGCAGCCGTTCGGCGGCGGTGCGCAGCGTGCCGGAGACCGGCGGCCTGCCGGGCTCCACCACCGCGCCCTCACTGCGGGGGAAGAACTCGTACCAGGAGCCGAAGAGCGCGCGGCGGCGTTCCACCTGGAGGGGGAGGGCGCGGGTCGCGCAGACCAGTTCCCGCAGCGGGTGGCGGGTGAGCAGCGCGGTCACCTTCGGGTCGAGCGCGGCGGCCAGCCGGTCGGCGGGGGCGCGGCTGTTGTCCCGCAGGGCGTCCACCGCGTCGAGCACCACGGCGCGGCCGTCGCTCTTGGGCACCTCGGCCGCCGCCCGCTCGTGCAGTTCGGCGCCCTCGGTGAGGGTCAGCTCCACGTCGACACCGGCGGGGATCTTCACCGAGGCGTGGTGCCGCCAGGTGGTCAGCGGATCGCTCCACGCCTCCACGGCGAACGTCCACCGGCCGGGCGCGTCCGGTGTCACCTCCGCGCCCCACCGGTCGGTGCCGGGGGCCAGCTCCCGCATCGGCGTCCAGGGGCCGCTGCGCCCGGCCGGGTCGCGCAGCACGATGTTCGCGGCGACCGCGTCGTGCCCTTCCCGGAAGACGGTGGCGGAGACCTGGAAGGTCTCGCCCACGACCGCTCTCGCGGGTCGCCGACCGCAGTCGACGAGGGGCTTGACGTCCAGGATGGGAATGCGACCGATCATGGGCTCACCTGGTGTAGAAACGGGAGGTTTTGTACTTTGTATCCGCTCCGGGGGTGCCTTGCTGGCTGCGTGCATGACCGCTCCTGTCCGCGTTCACTCGGCTGGGGGTCTCGCGTCCGCGTCGCACGCCTCCTCCGGACGCTTCGGGCCACTGTCGGGGTGGCCCGGTGAGTCGGTCGGGGAGGCGCGCGGGTCGCGCGGCAGGAGACTGCCCATCGCGCGGGGGCGGGTAATCGTCGGAAGTGCGCCTGTTGACGACAGAAGCGGGACGGGTCGACATGTCAACCCGTCCCGCGCGTCGGCGTCCGGCGTGGCCGGCCGGCGGCCGGTGAGCGATCGGTCAGTTGCCGGTCAGTGGCCGGTCAGTGGCCGGTCTTCCAGAACACCGGCTCGAGCTTGTAGTCGCCCTGGTGGGCGACGATCTTGGGCGTCTGGCCCTTGGCCACGAGGTAGACCCGGCAGAACGTCGCCGGCTGATCCCCGGTCAGCCGCTCAAGCGGCTCGTTGACGCACGGCTTGACGTCGTCCTTGTAGGTGAACAGCAGCTTGGCCTGTTCGCCCCGCTCGTCGCGGAGCCGGGTGGCGACCTGGAGCGCGGAGCCGCGCGGGCCGTCCCCGCTGACGTACCGGTACTCGACGGTGACGTAGTACGGCGTCAGTTCCCTTTCGCCACCGTTGAGCCGGACGTCCTCCAGATCGCTCAGCTTGCCCCTGACCACGGACTTCGGGGTGACGTCGACCACGCCGCTCCGACCCCCCGAGCGGTGGGTGACACGCGCGGTCGCGCCGAGCGCGAGGGTCTTCCCGGCCTCCGCGTCGACCTCCCCTTCCGGCTTGTCGGCCGGGGTGTCGTCGTACCCCTCGGAGGGCTCGTCCGTCGGCTTCTTTGACGGGCCGTCCGCAGGCTCCTCGGAGGGGGCTTCGGAGGGCTGCTGGCTGGGCGGCGGAGTGGTGGGCGCGGCCTGGTCGCCGCCGCCCGGGTCCTCGCAGGCGGTGAGCGAGGCCGCCACCGCGACGGCGGCGAGCAGCGTGGCGAAGCGTCGTTTCTGCATGGCGTGATTCCCCCGATGGAAAATGCGAACACGTTGCCGGATCGGGCCATACGTGCGAACTCCCGATCCGGTGCGCCCCCATCATCGGCGCCGGGAAGTGGCCGAATCCATGCCCCCGACGGCCCTGCGACATGGCCGGAACACCGTGGTCACCGTGCAACACGCTGGTCACGAGCGCGTACCGGCGCCGGCCCGGCGGCGGCTTCCCGTCACGTCTCGGGCGATCTTGCCTCCAGAGGGTGAAGTCAGTCGAAACGCCACGAACCACGCCCTTGGGGGGCAAGCCGCCGCTACCTTCGAGGAGTGAAGGCCATTCGTCGATTCTCCGTGCGTCCTGTCCTCCCCGAGTCACTGCGGCCACTGAGCGAACTGGCGCGCAATCTGCGCTGGTCGTGGCACCCGCCCACCACCGAACTGTTCCGTCACGCCGACCCCGAGGGCTGGCAGCGCTCCGGCTGCGACCCGACGAGGCTGCTGGGCACGATCCAGGCGGCCCGGCTCGCCCGGCTGGCGACGGACCGGGGCTTCCTGCGCCGGCTCGAACTGGCCGCCGGCGACCTGCACGACTACCTCACCGAACCCCGCTGGTACCAGCGGGCCGACGAGCCGCTGCCCCGCGCGGTCGCCTACTTCTCGCCGGAGTTCGGCATCACCGCCGCGCTCCCGCAGTACTCCGGCGGGCTCGGCATCCTGGCCGGCGACCATCTGAAGGCGGCCAGCGACCTCGGGGCCCCGCTCATCGGCGTCGGGCTGCTCTACCGGCACGGCTACTTCCGCCAGTCGCTCTCCCGGGACGGCTGGCAGCAGGAGCGCTACCCCGTGCTCGACCCCGACGAACTCCCCCTGGACCTGCTGCGGGAGGCCGACGGAAGCCCGGCGGAGGTGGCGCTGCGCCTGCCCGCCGGCCGCTCGCTGCGCGCCCGGATCTGGCAGGCGCAGGTGGGCCGGGTGCCGTTGCTGCTGCTCGACTCCGGGGTGGAGGAGAACGCCCCGGCCGAGCGGGACGTCACCGACCGGCTCTACGGCGGCGGGCGCGAGCAGCGGCTGCTGCAGGAGATGCTGCTGGGCGTGGGCGGCGTGCGGGCGGTCCGGGCGTACTGCCGGCTGACCGGCCACGCCGAGCCCGAGGTGTTTCACACCAACGAGGGACACGCCGGTTTCCTCGGCCTGGAGCGCATCCGTGAACTCATGGACGGCGGGGCTGAGTTCGCCGCCGCTCTGGAGTCGGTGCGGGCCGGTACCGTCTTCACCACCCACACCCCCGTGCCCGCCGGCATCGACCGCTTCGACCGCGAACTGGTGGAACGGCACTTCGGGGAGGACGGCGAGCTGCCGGGCGTCGACGCGGCACGCGTCCTGGAGCTCGGCATGGAGAAGCCGGCGGGGGAAACGCCGATGTTCAACATGGCCGTGATGGGCATGCGGCTCGCCCAGCGCGCCAACGGCGTCTCCACGCTGCACGGCGAGGTCAGCCGGCAGATGTTCGCCGCGCTGTGGCCCGGCTTCGACCCCGCCGACGTGCCGATCGACTCGATCACCAACGGCGTGCACGCGCCCACCTGGACGGCCCCCGAGATCGCCTCCCACCAGGGCCCCTTCACCGACGCCAAGCTGACCGCGATCCGCCGCTCGCTGCGGGAGCAGCTCGTCCACGAGGTGCGCCGCCGGCTGCGCGACTCGTGGCGGCAGCGCGGCGCCTCGCCCGCCGAACTCGGCTGGATCGACAACGTGCTGGACCCTGACGTGCTGACCATCGGCTTCGCCCGGCGGGTACCTTCCTACAAGCGGCTCACCCTGATGCTGCACGACCGGGAACGGCTCACCAGGCTGCTACTGGACCCGGAACGACCGGTGCAGATCGTCGTCGCGGGCAAGGCTCATCCGGCCGACGACAGCGGCAAGCGCCTCATCCAGGAACTGGTCCGCTTCACCGACGACCCCCGGGTGCGGCACCGCATCGTCTTCCTCCCGGACTACGGCATGGGCATGGCCCGCCGCCTCTACCCGGGCTGCGACGTGTGGCTCAACAACCCGCTGCGCCCGCTGGAGGCCTGCGGTACCAGCGGGATGAAGGCCGCGCTGAACGGCTGCCTCAACCTCTCCGTCCTCGACGGCTGGTGGGACGAGTGGTACGAGCCCGACTTCGGCTGGACGATCCCCAGCGCCGACGGCTCGGGCCTGACCGCCGAGCGTCGCGACGCGATCGAGGCCGCCGCCCTGTACGAGGCGCTCGAGGAGCAGGTCGCGCCCTGCTTCTACGACCGCCCGGGGCGGTGGCTGGAGATGATCCGGCAGACGCTGGACCGCCTCGGCCCCAAGGTGCTCGCCGACCGCATGGTGCGGGACTACGTGCACACCCTCTACGCCCCCGCCGCCCGTGCCCACCGCGAGCTGGACGGCGAGTCGGCCGCAGGGCTCGCCGACTGGAAGGCGCGGGTACGCGCTCAGTGGCCGCGGGTGCGGGTCGAGCACGTCGAGGCGCAGGGCGCCACCGGGGACAGCCTCGAACTGGGCGCGGCGCTGTCGCTGAGGGCCCAGATCACCCTCGGGGAACTGGCGGCGTCGGACGTGGAGGTGCAGGCGGTCGCCGGCCGGGTCGACGCGTCCGACATGCTGACCGACCCGGTGACCGTGCCGCTGAAGCCGGCCGGCGGCGCCGACCTGGAAGGCCGCTGGACGTTCGAGGGCCCGCTGGCGCTGGACCGCACCGGCCCGTTCGGCTACACGGTCCGCGTCCTTCCCACCCACCCGCTGCTGGCCTCGGGAGCGGAGCTGGGCCTGGCCGCCGCGCCGTCGGAAGCGGCCCCGGGGGCGGGCGGCTCCGGCATGCCGCTGCGCTGAGCGGCCGGTGAGGTCGGGCCGGCGACGGCAGAGGCCCGGACCGGGGGACGCGACCCCGGTCCGGGCCTCTGCCGTCGGCCACGAGCGGGCTCAGCCGGTCACGTTGACCGCCGTCCAGGCGGCCTCCACGGCCCGCACCTCGGCACTGTCCGCGCCGTAGAGGTCGCCGGCGGCGGTGACGGTCGCGCGGCGGGCGTCCTGGTAGTCGGTCGTCGACGTCATCTGCTCGGTGAGCGCCTTGAACCAGATCGCCGCCGCCTTGTTGATGCCGATGCCCTCCAGCACCGAGCCGTCGTACGTCGGCGAGTCGTACGCGACGCCGTTGATCTCCTTCTTCCCGCTGCCCTCGGCCAGCAGGTAGAAGAAGTGGTTGCCGATGCCGGAGGAGTAGTGCACCCCGACGTTGCCGGCGCCCGGACGCCAGTAGTCCAGCGACCGCCCGTCGCGGGACGGCTGGTCCATGTAGCGCAGCGGCTTCCCGTCGCCGCGGATGTCGATGAGCTCGCCGACGTGGTAGTCGGCGCGGTCCACCGGGCTGTCCACGTGGAACTCGACGGCGGCGGCGAAGATGTCGGAGGTCGCCTCGTTGAGGCCGCCGGACTCACCGGCGTAGATGAGCCCGGCGGTCGCCGAGGTCAGCCCGTGCACCATCTCGTGGGCGGCGACGTCGACGGAGGTGAGCGGCTTGGCGTTGCCGGCGCCGTCGCCGTACGTCATGCAGAAGCAGCCGTCGGACCAGAAGGCGTTGGAGTAGTTGTCGCCGTAGTGGACCCGGGTCAGCGCCGCCTCGCCGTCGCCCCTGATGCCCTGGCGGCCGTGTACGTCGCGGAAGTAGTCCCAGGTGACGGCGGCGCCGTGGTGGGCGTCGACGGCGGCGGTCTCGCGGTTGGCGGGGGTGCCGTCGCCCCACAGGTCGCGGCGGCTGGTGAAGAGCGTGCCCTGTCCTGACTGGCCGTTGTTCATGTCGTGGGTGCGGGCGTCGCCGCGCGCCGCGTCGACCATCGAGTAGCGGCGGCCCTTGTCCGTCGTGGTGCCGAGCTCCACCTTGCCGGAGTACATGCTGTGCCCGTTGCCCTTGTGCACGCCCTGGTACTCCAGCAGCTTCTCGCCGGTCCGGGCGTCGGTGAGCTGGTGCAGCCGGTTCGGGGTGCCGTCCGGCTGGGTTCCGCCGACGACGCGCTGCCAGGCGAGGACCGGGCGGTCGCCGCCCGCCCACACGACCTTGCGCGGCTCGGTGCTGCCCTTCGCGGCGGCCCTGGCCGGCCGGTGGGTGGCGGGCGCGTCGGTGTTCACCGCTATCTCGGCGTCCGTGGCCCGGGTGACGCGCTTGGTGTCGCCGTCCTTCGTGCGGTGGACGACCAGGTCGCCGCCGACGACGGGCAGCCCGGCGTAGGTGCGTTCGTAACGCACGTGCACGTCGCCGTTGTTGTTCTTCACGACGCTCCGGACCTCAAGGGCCTCCCTGGCGCCGAGTCCGAGTTCCTGGGCTGTGGCCCGTTTGGCGTCCGGCGCGTCGGCCGCCCGCACCAGGTCCAGGTAAGCGCCGGGGCTGAGCGCGGCCGGGGCCGCTCCCGGCGGACCGGGCGGGGCGGCGCCCACGGGGGCGGCGCCGAGTCCGGCGGCGAGCAGTGCCGCGCTCGCGGCGAGCGCCACGGCGACGGCACGGCGACGGGGTCTGGGCCGAGGGGAGGTGGAGGTGCGAGTCGAGGAAGTCGTCACGCGGGCTCCTAGGGAAGTGGGGGGCGTCCCGGATGGCCCAGAGAATCGCACGAGCGACGCGTACATGTCAGGAGGGCGTTCGCGGCGTTGGCCGGAACACGTCCGCTGCCCGGCGGAGG
>NZ_WMLF01000155.1 GCF_014156695.1 Streptomyces durbertensis
ACTCGGGACCGGACTTCACCAGCCCCGCCGCCGAAAGCCCCGGCCGCGGCACGTCCCGCCCCCGCTACAGCAGCCCCGACTTCTCCAGCCCCGACTACGGCCGACCCGGCTTCACCAGCCCCGACCACACGGACTGACCCCGCGCACCGCACGCCACCCCGGCGCCCGCCCGCCGACAGGTGCCACCGCCGCCGGCACGTGTCACCGCTGCCGGCACGTGTCACCGCCACGGGCACGTGTCACCGCTGCCCCTCCTGCCGGTTCTGGACGGCCAGCAGATAGCCCGCCTGGAAGCGGCTCTGCGCGCCCAGTTCGACCATGATCTCCGCGACGTGGCGGCGGCAGGTGCGCACGGACATGCCCAGCCGGACCGCGATCGAGTTGTCCGTCAGACCCTCCATGAGCAGTCGCATGATGGCCTGCCGGATGGTGGCCGAGATCTCGCCACCGGCCGTGCCGGGCGTCGAGAAGGGTTCGGCCGCCAGCCAGAGCCGCTCGTAGGTCTCCCTGATGAAGGCCACCACGGGTGCCTCCCGGACGACGGCCGCGCCGAGCGGGTCGCCGGGCAGGGAGATCACCGCGGTCTCGTCGTCGAAGACCAGCAGCCGGCTGAACTGGTCGTCCAGCGTGCGGACCTGGGCGCCGAGCCCGGTGACGCGGTCCACGTACTCGCCGGTGCCCCGGCTGAAGCGGGCGGTGTGCTGGTAGAGGACGCGCATGCGCACCCCCCGGCGGAGGGCGGCCACGTCCCGTGGCGACGCCTCGGCCAGGACGCCCTCGCCCCGGGCCCCGCCGGGCTGGGCGGTGAGGATCTCGACACGGGCGCGCGCGGTGAGGTCGGCGATGGCGACCCGGACCGCCGCGAGGTCCGGAAGGACCTCGAACCCGTTCTTGCGCTCGCGGTTGACCTGTTTGCGCTCGTAGAGCGGGAGGAAGGACATGATGGCCGCTCGGGTGTCCTCGACGGCCGCCCGGCGGGCCCGCAGCTCCCGTTCGAGCGGCGTGATGACGCCGGAGACGGCCTCCCCCGGGGCCACCGCCCGCAGCCTCCCCGCCGCGAGGCCGAGCAGCAGTCCCATCGCGAGCAGTTCCTCCACGGCGGCGGTGACCGCCTCCTCGGAAAGTCCGGTGGCCGGTCCCACCGCGCTTCTGGCGAAGCCCTCCTCCGGCCCCCGGTCAAGGGCATACCTATACACCGCGTGGAGAGCGCTGCGGTCGACGTCGCTCACCGGTTCCCCCCGTTTTCTCCTGTAGGGCCCCCTATGGGGGTGTCATCATGCTGACAGGCAACATGATGACCCCTCTCCATTATGTGATGTTCATGTAGGACCTGGCATGGTGACTCATCTCGCCTCCCCCTCGCCCATCCGCACTCCCGCGACCGGGAGGTGAACCACAGTCAACTGACGGATGAAGGCGTACCCATGAGGAAGCTCCTGTCCAAAGCGGCCATGGCAGGCTGCGTGTTGGCCCTGTCCGCGACCGGAACCGTGATCGGCCTCGCCGGGACCGGCGCCGCGTCACCCGGCGCGTTCGGCGTCGCCACGCACGACACCGGCTGGGGCTGAGCCCGGCTGTTCCAGGTAGGGCCACGGCCCACCTGCTCCTTCCCCCTCGCCATCAGCCCCCGACCCGACAGCGCCGTCGAGGGGGTTCGGCTTCCGACGCTCCTCATGACCAACCCGGGCAGGCCGCGGACGTACCAGGCGCGCTTCGACCAAGGCGCCGATGACGCCGGCCCGTCGGCGTGCGCCCCGGGGATCAGCGAATAGGCGACACATGATTCTGACCGGAACCGAGATCGAGCGTGAACGCAGGAACGGGCGGATAACAATCGAGCCGTTCACGCCGGAACAGGTCAATCCGAACAGCTACAACTTCCGTCTCGGAAGGACCCTGCGGGTCTACCGGGAGATGCCCCTCGACGCCCGCCACACCAACGAGGTCGAGGAGATCGAGATCCCGGACGAGGGCTACGTCCTGGAGCCCGGCCGCCTCTATCTCGCCCACACCGTCGAGCGGTTGGGCAGCGAGCACTACGCGCCCACGTTCGCGGCCCGCTCGTCCGTGGCCCGGCTCGGCCTGTTCATCAACCTCTCCGCGAGCCTGGGGGACATCGGCTACACCGGCCAGTGGACGCTGCAGCTCTACAGCATGAACCGGGTCCGGGTGTACCCGGGCATCAACATCGGTCAGATGATGTGGTGGCGCCCGCAGGGCGAGATCGTGCTCTACGACGGCAAGTACCAGGGGTCCGTCGGACCACGCTCCAGCGACATCCACGTCGACTTCGACAAGCAGTTCGCCAGGCAGCGGTTCCCCGGCCTCGGGGCCACCTTCGAGGCCGACGAGGTCGGCCCGAAGTTCGCCCAACTGGCCTCGGCGAGCGCGGACTTCCGGGTGCCCGCGGCGTTCTGCGTACCGGCGGGAGAGTTCGTCGACGCGCTGACCGAGGAGCAGCGCAACGAACTGGCGGACGCCTTCACCGACCTCCGGGCCACCGTGGGCGCGTTCTTCGCGGACTCCGTGGCGCGCATCCAGAAGACCACCGCCGAGATTCGTCTGCCGCGGCAGGCGCGTGTGCTGCTGGCGGCGCGGCTCGCGGAGCTGTTCAAGGACGCCGACGGGGTGGAGTTCGCCGTCCGCTCCTCGGGCCTGGACGAGGACACCGGTACCTCCAGTCTCGCCGGTGTGCACCAGTCGGTCCTCGGGGTCCGGGGCGCCGACGCGGTGATCGACGCCGTCGAGAGCTGCTGGCGGTCCCACTACGAGGCACCGGCGGTCGCCGCCCGGATCCGGGCCGGGGACTTCAGCCCGACACCGCGGCTCGCGGTCATCGTGCAGCGCATGGTGCGCCCCACGCTCGCGGGCGTGGCCTTCACCGGGCTCGACGGCCCCGACAGCACCGGCAGCCCCGACAGCGCCGACAGCCCCACGGGCACCGGCGCCGCCAAGGTGGTCGTCGAGTACGTCGAGGGTCTCGCCGACGAGCTGGTGGCCGGCGTCGCCGTCCCGCGGCGCGTCGACTCGGTCGCGCTGGCCGCCGGCCCCGCGCCCGAGACGGCACGGGACCACACCGTCCTCCTGGAGGTCGTCGACCTCGTGCGCCGGCTGCGCGAGGACCGGGGCCACGACGTGGACGTCGAGTGGGCGGCCGACGCAGACGGCGTCCACCTCGTGCAGGTCAGGCCGCTGACCGCCGCACGCGAGGTCTCCACGGTCTCCGCCGAGCCCGTCGCCGAGGGGTACCGCCTGTACGTGGACGACCTGCCGGCCTCCTTCACCCTCGGCGCGGTGGCGGCCGTCTACGGCGGCTACACGGCCAAGCGCGGCCCCGCCCACCGGCTGGCCCACCGGCACGGTGTGGCCACCGGCGCCGGCTGGGTGCTGCGCTTCAACGGCCGCGGGCTGCACGGGGAGCACACGTCGAACGCCCTGCGGGAGATGCTGGCCGGCGGCTCCGACGAGTGCGTGCTGGACTTCGGCGACAACCTGCGGCAGATCGTGGTCCCGAAGGAGGAGCTGCTCGCCCGCCTCGCGGTGACCAGCGGCGCGGGTCCCGACGGGACCGCCCTGCACAGCGTCATCGTCCGGGACTTCGTACGCGGCCAACTCGGCGTGATCTCCCGCCGGGTCGACGGCGGGGGGCTGGTGGTCGAGTACACGGAGGAGGGCCTGATGGCGCTCAACCGGGGGACCGCGGGCGGCGAGACGATTCTCCTCGGGGACGTCCCGGACGGTTCCGGCGGCGACGCCGGCGCGGACATCCCGGCCTCCGGCGCGGTGCTGCGTCCGCACCTCGACGAGATCGGGCGCTTCACCGAGGCCATGCACGCCGAGTACGGGCCCGTCACCCTGGAGTGGGTGCACGACAACGGCACCCTGTACTTCGTCGACTACTCGGTGCTCGGCGGGGACGACGCCGTCACGGTCGCGCACGGCGAGGTCTGCATCTCCCCCGGCACCGCGCGCGGGCCGCTGCTGAGACTCGACGACGACGCGCTGCTGCGCAGGCTGTCGATCGGCCCGGCGGTGAGCATCGACAAGTCCCGGGACGTCAGCGAGCACGACGGTCTCGCCCGGATCCTCGAACAGGTCGCGTCGTACGAGCGGAAGCCCGTGGTGAGCGCCGCCCGGCCGTACGCGGTGCTCTCCGTGCTCCTCGACCACGTCGCCGGGTTCGTCTTCGACCAGGGGTCGGCGCTGGGACACCTGGCGATCCTGCTGCGCGAGGCCCGGATACCGGCGGTGACCGCGGCCGGGATCAGCGGCACAGAGGTAGTGATCAGCGACGGCACGGTCACGACGACCGGCAGCAAGGGAGCCTGACGTGAGTGACACACCCGCGCCGACAGACGCACGACGGGCCTGGTTGGCGCTCGGCGGCCTGCACCTGCTCAACGGCACGGCGCCGCTGTCCGGCGACGACCCGGTGGTGCTCGTCGAACTCGCCGCCCCCGTCGAGGACACCTTCCCCGGCAACACCGTGGTGGTGCGGTGGGACGGGCTCGGGCAGCGCGAACTGCTCGCCACGGCGGCCGACGGCGGGCGCCGGCACACGGCGACGGCCCGTGGCGAGGACCTGTTCCCCGGGATGCTGCCGGGCGCCCCGCTCAGGTCCGCGGTGGCCGAGGTCAGCGGCCCGGCCCCGGGACCGCTGGTCCCGCTCTTCTACCTGACCGCGTGCGGCGACCGACTCCACGTGCACAGCCAGATCAGGTTCCTCGCCGAGGACGCCTGCTTCATCCGCACCACCGCCGAACCGCTGGTCACCGCCGGAGTGGCGGAGCTGGACTGGCTGGCGGAGGCGGTCCGCCTGCACGCGGAGAACTTCCTCTTCCTCAACAACCACCAGCGCTACTACCGCAAGTGCTTCGAGGGCAAGGAACTCGAGTACAAGTACACACTCGCCCCGCCCGTCGACTCCTGGACGCTGACCGTCGAGCTCTACGGCCGACTGCTCGCCGGCGCGCTGCCCGGCTACGTCATGGAGTACCGGGACGAGTGGCAGGCCTGGGACTACCTCAACCACCTCTTCGAGGTCACCGGCCCCGAGGAGGAGCGCGGTTACGCCTCGTTCATCCCCACCACCGACGGCCGGCACCTCCTGAAGCGCAAGTGGTACGCGGAGGACGCCTTCAACCGCCGGGAGACCCACACCTACGGTCTCGACCTGGCGGACGACGGCGGCTTCGAGCGGTACGTCCGCGAGGAGCTCGGGGTCGACGCCGTGCGGCTGCCGTCGTTCCGCCGCGTCCGCTACGACGTGAACTTCGAGTCGGTGCGCACCGGTCACGTCTACGGGATCTTCTTCGACCACTCCAGCCTGGTCGACGCCCGCGACGTCACCCTCAACCAGTGCGAACTGGAGTACCTGCGCAGCCGCGTCGCCGTGCCGCCGGACGAGGGCGCGGTGCTGGAGGAGATGGCGGAGATCGCCTCCTGGCTGGAGTCCTTCCTGCGGGAGCGCGGTCTCGACGACACCCGCGGCTTCTACTCCAAGCGGACCTTCCTCAAGGACGCCGTGGCCGCGCGCCCCGAGCTGGCCCGGGAGGTGAGCCGATGACGGGCGGGCCGGTGCGTGCCGTCCTGCTCGACCTGGAGGGCACGCTCTACGCCAGCGGGGCGGCGATCGGGGGAGCGGCCGAGACCCTGGCTGCGCTGCGCGAACTCGGCGTCGGACTCCGCTTCCTGACCAACACGGACTCCAAGCCGGCCGCCCGCCTCGGTGCCGAACTCGCCGACTACGGCCTCGCGGTCGCGGCGGAGGAGCTGTTCACGCCGGTGGTCGCCGCCGAGCGACTGCTCTCGTCCGCCGGGGCGCGCACCTACCCGCTCGTCTCACGCGAGTTGCGCACCGCGCTGCCGACGCTGGCGGACGAGCCGCCCTACAGCCACGTGCTCGTCGGGGACTGCCGGGACACCCTCGACTACCCGGCACTCGACGGCGCCTTCCGGGCCGTACGGGACGGCGCGGAACTCCTCGCGCTGCAGACCGGCCGCTACTTCAAGCGCGCCGACGGCGACCACCTGGACACCGGCGCGATCGTGCGGGCGATCGAGCACGCCGCCGGGGCCACCGCCCGGGTGCTCGGAAAGCCGGCGACGGACTTCTTCGCGCTCGCCGCGCGCTCGCTGGACGCGGCCCCCGCCGAGTGCGTCGTGGTCGGCGACGACGCGACCACCGACATCGCCGGCGGACGGGCCGCCGGTATGCGGACCGTCCAGGTGCGGACGGGGAAGTACGCCGACCAGCGGGCCGAGGGCCTCACGGGACAGGCCGACCACGAGATCGACACGGTGACCGGACTCCCGGACCTGCTCCGTGAGTGGGTCGGCCCGTGACCGTCTACTGGGTGGTGTGGGACGCGGCGGCGCACTGGGTCGTGGACCGGCTGGAGCGGGAGGGCGCGCTGCCCGCCGTGAGCCGCGTGCGGCGCGACGGCGTGCTCACCGCCGCCCGCCCGGCGTACCCCAACTGCCAGACGCCGCCCTCGCTGGCCACCCTGTTCACGGGAACGTGGCCCCGGGAGCACGGCGTGACGGGGTTCACCGTCCCCGGCGCGGGAGAGGGTCCCGACAGCCACGTCAGCGGCTTCGCGCCGGGCTTCCCCGCCGTGCCGCCGGTGTGGGAGGTGCTGGCGGGCCACGACGTGAGCAGCGCGTTTGTCCACACGCCGTGGGTGTTCGACGAGGCGGACCGGGTCGGGACGCACGTCGACGTCGCCGTCGAGGCGTACAGCCGGCGTCTGACCCGGCACGCGGCACTGACCCCGCGACCCGGCGAACAGGACTGGCGGATCGGCGGGTTCGACGTCGCGGTCACCGCGCCCGCGCGGCCGTCCGACCCGGTCCGGTTGAGCGCCCCGGACTCCCCGGCCGGGGCCCTCGTCCTCGACACGGACGGCCGGTGGCGGCCGCTGATGCTGGACGGGGACCACGGGACCTGGGTCGCCCGGGTTGTCGTCGACGGCCGGCTGACGCTTGTGCACAGCGGCGTGTGGCGGCCTCGGACCGCCGGGCGGAACCCGGCCGCGCTGCGGCGGCTGGCCGAGTGCCCGCCCTTCGCCGGTGAGGGAGTCGGCCCGCTGTACCGCGAGGGCGTGTTCGGCCCGCGTCTCGCCGAGGGCGGCGACGGCACGGCGGAGGAGGTCTTCCTGTCGTCGGTGGAGTGCGTCGCCGAGCACTTCGCCGCCGCGACCGACGCCGTGCTGGAGACGCACGACGCCGACCTGGTGGTCGTCTACCTCCCGATGACGGACGACGTCGGCCACGAACTGCTGGGCTGGTGCGACGAGCGGAGCGCCGCTCACCGACCGGACATCTCCGAGGCCGTGTGGGCGCGGGTGCGCCGCTGCTACCAGTGGTGCGACGCGGTGCTCGGCCGGGTGCTTGACCGCGCCGGGGCGGAGGACACCGTGCTGCTCGGCGCGGACCACGGCATGGTGGGCAGTACCCATCTCGTCCACCTCGGCGACGCCCTGCTGCGCGCCGGCCTCAGCCACGCCCGGGCCGACGGCGGCCTCGACGCCGAACGGTCGGCGGTGTTCTACCACCCGGCGAACAACGGCTCCCTGTGGGTCGGCCCCGGCCTCGCCGGCGACCCCGAGGGCGCGCGCGCCGCCATGCGCCGGGCGCACGCCGTGCTGCGCACGCTCACCGACCCGGAGACCGGACGCCCCGTGGTGACCGGCTTCCTGGACCGCGACCACCTCCGGCCCGCCGACCCGGAGAGCGACCCCTTTGTGTCCTTTGTGGTCCTCGCCGACGACTACCAGCCGACCGCCCGCCCGGCGGGCGACGGCGCGGTGGTCCGCCGCACGCCGAAGACCGGCGCCCACGTCGTGCACACCGGCGACGACAGACTGCACGCCGTCCACGCCGCCCTCGGCTCCGGCGTCCCGGCCGGCCCGGTACCGCCTCTGGTCGACAACACGTGGCCGGCGCGGCTTGTCCGCCACCTGCTGGGCGCCGCCCCCGCCGGGGCGGGCGGTGCCGCGGTGACGTTCCCGAACCCCCCGAAGAGAGTTGATGGAATGCCGTCCGGTCTCCCACCCGCCCGGTCGGCGGCCGACCTCGTCGAGCGCCGCCACCGCAACGTGGCCGCCTTCCTGGCGGGCCGGTCCCTGGAAGCGAAGTGGCTGTCCGACCTGATGCGCGAGCGCGTCGGCGAGGGACTGCTGCTGCTCACCAGCTCGCCGGTGCACGGTCTCGCCAACCCCACCAGCGACCTGGACTTCATCCGCGTCCAGGAGGCCCCGATCGACGGGCCCCGGATCTCGACCAAGATCTTCGAGGACGGCCACCACCTTGAGGTGGTCTCGTTCAGCCGCGCCGAACTCGCCTCGAACCTGGAGGAGTTGCACCGACTCGCCGGCCTGACCGTCGAGGAGACCGTGGCCGGCTTCCGGCGGTGGGACAAGGAACGCGAGCCGCGCCGCAAGCAGACCGAGCGCATCGTCAACGGCCTCACCCTGGACGGGTCCGCGCCCTTCGTCGACTGGCTGCCGCCGCTGGGCCGGGTGTGGAGCCGCGCCTCCCTCCAACTCGCCGTGGAACAGGCCGTCCACTGCCTGCTCGCGGAGAGCGCGGGGGAGACCAGAGGCCGGGTGGGCTACGCCTACAACGTGCTGCTGCACCTCATGGACGCGCTGCTGTCGCACCACGGCGACGTCTACACCACCCGCAAGTGGTACGCGCTGCGGTGGGCCCGGATGGTGGCACAGGGCGGCTGGCACGACAACCGGCTCGAAGCGGTCGCCACGGACCTCGAACGGCTGCGCAAGGGCGTCGGCGCCGCCCTGCGGCCCTCCGCCGCCGCCGAGCCGCTGGCCGGCGCGTTCGCCGCGCTCACCCGCGACGCCGTACGGGCCACCGGCACCGCCTCGGCCGTGACCGTCGCGGTCGAGGCCGACGCGGTGGCCAAGCCGTTCCTGCCGGACGCCTCGCTGCTGCTGAACGCCGGCTCCGCGGTGGTGCTGCCCGGCGTCGGCGCCGAGGACGGCCTCCCGCTCGCCGGCGCCCCCGTGGGCCTGGACGAACTGGCCGGTCTCGACGCCCGGTCGGCGGCCACACTGCTGCGCGCGCTGCGCGCGGGCGTGGCCCGCCTGCGGATCGGCTACCCGGACGGGGCGGACCGATGACCAGCTACCCGGACAAGGAGTCGGACATGACCGAGGGCCGACCGGTCCGCGCCACGCGGACCGCAGCCGAGCTCACCGCCTTCCCCTCCGTGCGCGCCGGCCACGTCATGACCGGCCCGGCGGCGGTGGAGGCCTGGACCCAGGCGGCCTGGCTGATGCTCGCCGAGGGGCGGGCGTACATCGAGGACCTCGAAGGCGGCACGGAGCAGCCGCAGATGCAGCAGGCCGCGAAGCTGCGCCTCCTCGAACAGCTCCTCGACATCGACCAGCGCCTGGCCGGCCGCGTACCCGTGGACGACGCGCACTGCCTGGCGGTCTGCCTGGAGTACGGGATGCGGGAGGTCGTGGACGCCACCGGCCCCGAACTCGCCGAGGTCTTCGGGCTGGACGAGGAGTTCGGCGGCGAGAGCTGCGCCGTCGACGAGATCCACCTGCTGTGGGAACGGCTCCTGGACGCCTTCCCCGGGGAGCTGCCCGACCGGCTTGTCGCCGAGGGGCAGCGGGACATGCTGCTGACCCTGCGCGTGTGGGCCGACCTCGCCCGCGCGGCCGGGCTCGACATCGGCTTCCTCGCCCCCTTCATGAAAGCCGCCTGAAACAGGAAGAACGAGGTGGGACATGCCCGAGATCCGGGCCGAGACACTGGTCGGGGGGATGACCCCGGAGACGGTGTGGCCCCTGGTCAGGGACAGCGCCGGGATCGCCTCCCCGGCCGGACACGTGGTCTCCGTACGCGCGCTGTCCGAGCAGGACCGGACGTTCCGGCTGAACGAGTGGAAGGTCCTGCTCAACGGCAGCGAGGTGACCTGGGTCCAGCGCGAGGCCGCCGGGCCCGGCCTGCGGCTGCGCTTCGAGCAGACCACCGGGGACCTGGAGCGGCTCTCCGGGGAGTGGGCCGTGAGCGCCGCCCCCGACGGCACCCTCGTACGCCTCACCCTCGCGTACGAGCTGGGCGTCGACGGACTGGCGCCGCTCCTCGAACCGATCTGGACCCAGTCCTTCCAGGCCCACGCGGACGCGCTGACACGTGCGGTGTCGGCCCGCGCCGCGGAACACCGCGCGACGGAGAAGAGCCCGACATGAGTCTGTACCTGAACTTCCTGCACACCACCGTGCGGTTCGACGTGGCCGCCGGGGCCGAGGCCGCGTTCGACCCGGTGCGGCGCTTCTTCCGGCACCTGATCTCCACGGACGCGCCCCTCGAGCCGACGTTCCGGATCGACGTGCGGCACTACGAGCCGGAGAGGGACGTCGCCCCGCACGTGTGGCGGACGCCCACCTCCGTCGTACGCCGCAGCAACGCGGCGGAGTTCAACTTCGACGCGCACGTCGTCGAGGGCGGCGGACGGCGGCTCTACGTGAACCGGGCCACGCTGCTGGACACCCCGGTCGACACGGCGAAGGACAACACCTTCGCGCTGCGTGTCACCGAGCGCTCCACCGTCCAGGTCCTCGACTTCGTCCGCGACCTGGTGATCCGCAACGAGGAGAACACCGGCACCGTCGTGCTGCACGCCTCGGGCGCGCACCGGAACGGCGAGGCGGTGATCATCGCCGGGCCGAAGGGGGCCGGCAAGACCACCACCCTGCTGTCCGTCCTGCGCCGCCCCGGCTGGCGGTACTTCACCGGCGACAAGCTGTTCTGCACGGTCGAGTCCGGCACCGTCGTCGTCCACCCGTGGCGCGACTACCCGTACGTCGGCGTGGGGACCATCCGGGCCGACCCGCGCCTTGAGTCGATGGTCCGCGACGGCGTCGACGCCCGCGTCGACGACCACGACCCCGGCCACAAGATCCTCATCGACCCCGACGTCTTCGAGTCCTGGCTCGGCTCGGAGTTCAGCGCGGAGCCCCGGCGGCTCACCGCGCTGCTGCTGCCGGAGGTCGTGCCCGGCGAGCCGCTGTCCGCCCGGCACCTCACGGACGGCAACGAGCGCTGGGCGCACCTGAACAAGATCGTGGACAGGCAGGTGGACACCACCTTCTTCACCTGGCAGTCCTACCTCGTCCCGGACTACACGGAGTTCTACCGCTCCCTGGCCCGGCTGCGCACGGCGCTCGACTCCGTCGCCATGGTCAGGCTGCGCGGCACGCTCGACGTCGATCCCGACGCGGTGCTCGGCCGGTCCGGCGCCCCCGCCCCGACAC
>NZ_WMLF01000156.1 GCF_014156695.1 Streptomyces durbertensis
CCCACCCTCCCGCTGCTCGTACACACCGTTGTGCGCCGGGGCCCGCCACGCCAGGCTGCTGCCCGCGGCTGACCCGCCGCGTGGCCGAACCCCGCACATACTGTCGAGTCAACACCCCTCACGACGGAGTACCCACAGCCATGAGCAAGCGCAACAGCCAGGAAGCCAAGAGAGTCGCCCGTGAGCGGCTGCGCGCCGAGCGGGAGAAGGAGGCGAAGAAGGCGAAGATGCGCCGCCAGCTCGGCGTCGCCGGCGCCGTCGTCGCCGCCCTCGCCGTGATGGGCGGCATCGGCTTCGCGGTGACGAAGATGCTGGAGGACGAGTACTGGGACGCGGCCGCGAAGCAGGACCTGGTCGCCCCGGCGAACACCTCCGGCAAGGACGGCCTGACCGTCCTGCTCGGCGACAAGGACGCGCCGAAGACGCTTGAGCTCTACGAGGACCCGCGCTGCCCGGGCTGCGCTGGCTTCGAGCAGAACGCGGGCGCCGAGCTGAAGAAGGGCATGGACGAGGGCAAGTACAACGTCGAGTTCTACGGCGCGAACTTCCTCGACAGGAACATCGGCGGTGAGGGATCGAAGAACGCGATGAGCGCGCTCGGCGCCGCCCTCAACGTCAGCCCCGACGCGTTCATGGCCTTCAAGGCGGCCATGTACTCGGACGAGTTCCACCCCGACGAGGGCGGCGACCCGTTCGCCAAGGACGACTACCTGATCAAGATCGGCGACTCGGTGCCCGAGCTGAAGGGCAACAAGCAGTTCGCCAAGGACGTCCGCGAGGGCACCTTCGACCGCTGGGGTCTGGAGCAGGCCAAGATCTTCGACGAGCGCAACATCGGCACCACCCCGACCCTGCGCTACGACGGCAAGCCGATCATCGACGAGTCCACGCAGAGCATCCCGAGCAACCCGGAGGCCCTGAAGACCGCCATCGACAAGGCGATCAAGGACTGACCCGGCGCGCGTCCAGCGCCCCGCCACGACACTCGGCCGGGTGCCTCCGGGAGGCACCCGGCCGAGTTGGCCCGGAGTTGTCAGTAGGGCTCTACTGCCGGGCGAGCCCAGCCGGGTCCCGGCGGATCATGCCGGACAGGCACCGGTCCGGGGAGCCGGACGGCGCAAGCGGTGAACCGGGGCCGTCCGCTCGGATCAGTGGTGCCACGCGTCACCCTTCACGTTGTGGATCATGCGTTGGAGGACCTTGAGGGTGCGGGCGTACTCTTCGTCCGGAATGCCCTCGTGTACCTGGCGGCGCAGCTCCGACTGCCGCGCCGCCGCACGGGAGTACAGCTCCGCGCCCGACTCGGTCCGCAGCAGGTGCCCGTCCTCGTTCTGAAAGACCAGGCCCCGGGCGACGAGGCTGTCGATGTCGCCGGGTAGGTCATCGTCGGGGCCCGGGTAGTAGCTGAGGAATTCGGTCAGTTCCGCGCGGCCCCAGCCCTTCGGGCGTTCGCTGAGGTGGTGCAGGACCCACCAGGCGGGCTGGGTCAGGCCGAGGACGCCGAGCGCGGTCCGGATGTTCTGGACGACGGCCTGGCCGGCCGCGTTGGCCCAGTACCCGATGGGCTGGGCGATGAGGCCGGCGTCGTCGTGAGAGGGGGCGAAGGGGGCTGAGGTGCTGCTCGAAGTGGTCATGGGGATAACGTAGAAATTCAACTTGACTTGAGGTCAAGCGTCTTGGGGTAACGAGTCGGGCCGGACGGCCGACGGGCGGACTTGCCCGGTCGCTCATGTTCGGAGCCGGACAGTGAGGGCTGCGTAGCCCTGGCCGAATCAACCACGAGGAGGCGGTACCGCCCGTTCTTCCTCCCGATGCTCTGTCAGCGAGGCATGTCCTTGCCTCGCAGCGCTGCCAGGAACGCGGGCAGGCGGCTCTTGTCGTCCTCAACGAGCTCCAGGACCGACTCCGCCAGCTTCCTGCGGCGTGTGCCCAGTTCCCGGTAGAAGAGCCACTTTCCTTGCTGGGCCGCTCGGCGGCAGGCGGGGCCGAGATCCGCGTTGCCACGCGCGACCTCTTCCTCGTCCGACTCGCCACTCACAATCTGGAAGGCCAGCTCAAGCGCGGCGTCACGGGCGTCCGGCGCCAGGTCGTCGGCCAGGCCCGCCAGAACGACCTCCAGGGTCGGCAACGCGGCACTGAAGAGCTGTCCCTGAACGACAACGACGTTCTCCAACCCCCAGTAGCCCTCCATCACCTCGTCCTCGGACTGGCCTGAGAGCATCTGCCGAAGAGCCGCCGGCACCTCGTGGGAACGCTCACCCGTCGTGTGAAACTCGTCCCAACGGACGCGTTCGATCTCGATCAGAAAGAGCGGCCTGCTCACCACGAACCTCCCGCCTCGGGGTGCAGCATCTGGCTTTGCTTGATCCGTCATCTGACCGGACACCGGGCCCGACCATTCACCAGCGCTCCGGCAGATCAACTCGCGGCATCGGAGCGCTTCCTCATGAACCGCAGGGCGGCCCGAGCCTTCTCGTCACGGGCCCACACCCGCCACCGCACGAGATCCGGGCTGTCGAAGACATGAGAGAACGTCTGCCATAGGTGGGCCCGCATTCCGTCCGCCTCCCACCAGCCCTCAGTCCAGCCGGACGCGTCGCTCAGTGGCCGCATGCGATCGAGTAGCGGTCTCAGCGCATCCACGCCCTCGGGCCCGCCTCGTTCCACCTCAGTCCAGCCCCTGCACTCCCAGTGGACGGCGTCCGACGCGACCAGATGCGACACGGTCGGAAAGACCGGCACGTACTCACCGCCCGCCTCGCTTCCCGCCATGAAGCGCACGACACCGTTTTCGTCCAGCCAGACCCCGAACGGGTGCGCCACGGAGTGTTCGATGAGCGAGACGGCCGGAAACCCGTCGTCCGCATCGAGGTCGAGCTCCGGCCAGAAGGTGACCGTCTCCTCCAACGACCACGAGAGACTGTCGTACCGCAGCCCGCCGAGCACCCGGACGTCTTCCAGCACGTCACGGCAACGACTCACCCGCTCTTGGCCGTACACCTCGGCGGCCTCCGCCCACTCCCCCTCACCCGGCCAGGGGCACTCATCGCCGTACGACGGCGTCCACCGCCCCACCGACCGGACGAACTTCCCGGCACGCTCACCCAGCACCCGCTCCACACGCGGCTCCCCACCGGGGCCGCACGCTTCACGGGCCGACATTCCGCGCCCACCCCTGAGCCCAGTCACGCTGAGCGGCTTCCACAGAAGGGAGCGAGGCCAGGCGCCTGGCGTACCCCCGAAGTGCCGCCACCCGTCCCGGATCCGCGAGAACCGCGAACCCGACGCCGACCTGCCAGTAGCCCGCAGCCATCAGAACCCGACCGTCCAACGAGGACATCACAAACGACGGATTGTTCCTCCCCGCCCCGAGCACTCCGCTCTCGCAACCCGCACCGGCGATATCCCAGCTGTCGCGGACGGAAACTCGCACCCAGCGCTGACACTCGAACTCCGGCTCATCCCGCGCGTCCGCGGCCAGGTCCAGCCCCACGACCAACTCGCCGCCGCCGCGCTCGGCCTCGGCGAGCAGGCCGGACTCCCTCGCAAGCCGACCCCAGGTCGTGTTGAGCGCTGAGGTGAGACCCGGCTTGTCATGACCGAGGATGACGTCCCGCCGCCCATCCTCCGGACGAAGCAGGGTGACACACCACGCCACGATCACGGGAATCAGGTCGTTGCGCGGCGCGACCACCTCCATGGCCGTGAAGCCGGCCGCGGCCAACGCCTCGCCGACCGTGTGACGCAGCTCGTTCAACACGGCCTCCCACGTCGGCAGCTAACCGATGCTCAGTCACTCTCGTTCCACCGGAGCCGTTCTGGCGGCGGACGACGCCCATCCCCGGGGCGACGAGGTCGACCGTCGTGTTGGCACGCGTCCCGACACTGTGCTCGGTCGGATGCCGCCCGAGGCACCGACCGAGTACCGGTTCGCCCGCCTCGGCCGTCCTACGTCCGCCGCACGCGACCTAGCAACTCACCCGCCAGTCGGGCAACCTCTGGCTCCGCAGAGAGGACCAGTTGTGCGAACACCTCGGCGCCGGCGGCAACCGCTGTCCGGGACCTCTGTTCCCAGTCGACCTTCGCCTCGTAGTTCGCGGCATGCGACGGTGCCGCTGCTGCCGCGGACTCCCACTGGTTCGCCTCGTAAACGCGCGTGAGTAGGGCGAGTAGTTCGGCGCGGCACGTCACGGCAGGGTCTGCCACGAGTTCGAGCAGGAAGGGCACCACATGCGGGGTCGCCTCCTGCACCACGAAGCCAAGTTCGCACACCCGGTCCCCGAGTTGGTCTACAGCGTCCTGAGCCACGTCTGCGTTACCCCAGGCGATCCTGCCCAGCAGTCCCGGCAGATCCGTGGCCGAGCCGGTCGCGTCTGTGAGTTCCGCCCACCTGACACGGGAGACGCCCTTCAGTGACCGGCCCATCGGCCTACCCTCCAAAGAGATCAGTGATCTTCAAACGTCTCATCGTCGCCTGACAGCTGTCACAGCCCGGCAGCAGCGACCTGTTCCGGGGATGCCCGAAGGGCTTTCGAAGCATGGCCAGGCTTCGGCTGCCTCGGACCAGGTCCCCGGCACGCATCGCCTGGGCGATACAACCTATCTCGGCACAGCCGCCGTGGTGTCCGACCTGGCCCAGTACGCGGCGCAGTGAGATCGGCAGGCTGAGAATGTCCGACTCTGTACGCCTGCGGCTGAAGTCGTAGTAGCGGTTACCGGACGGGGTCCACAGCACGGCCGTGGCGCCTTCGTTCTTGCCCGGCTCCATTCGCTTGAGGTCGGTGTAGACCCGCAGGTCGCACTCGAGACCGCTGCTGTTGTGGACCAGAAGGGCAGTGGCGGTCGTTGCCGCGCCCACGTAGTACGTGTGGATGCCTTCGACCGTGAGGTTGTGGACGCGTTGCTTCGCGGTCCACTGGTCTACGGCGGTGATCTGGACCCAGGTGCCGGAGGAGGTCTGGAGCCACTGGCCGGCGGCGAGTTCGTCGGCGTCGAGCCACTCGCCGAGCTGCGGGACCCAGAAGGGGTGGCCGTCGGTGGCGATGACCGAGGCCGTGCCACGGTCTGACGGGTTCCGGTCGTCGGCCGCGGCGGACAGGGCGCGACTCGTGCCGTCGCCGCCGGCCCCGGCCGCCCCGGCCGACACCGCGGCGGCGGAAAGCTCCGCGGTGCGGACGGTGACCTTGACCAGTTGCTTCTTACCCTCGCCGAGGATCGTGGCCGTGACCGTCTTGGACGTGGTCTTGCCGGTCTTCGGGTCGGTGGCCAGAACCTTGTCGCCGACCTTGATCTTGTCGATCGGCTTCTTGGAGCCGTCGGCCATCAGGACGTAGGTGCCGGGGACGAAGCTGTTGCAGCCAGGGCTGCCACCGCTGTTGTTTGTGGCGGTGTCGATGGCGTTGTCGCGGGCCTCTTCCTTCAGCTCCCGCTTGACGTTCTCCACCTTCCGCTGCGTGGGCTTCTTCTGCTGGGAGGGCTTGGGCTTCGGCTTGGGTTGGCTCCTGGGCTGCGGGCGCGGTTTGGGCTTGGCGCGGCGCTGGGCGGCGCGCTGGGCCTGGGCGCGGCGTTGCGCGGCGCGGGCCGCGCGTTGGCGGGCCTGGGCCGCGGCGCGGCGCTGGGCGGCGCGACGGGCTGCCGCTCGGGCGGCTGCACGGCGGGCTGCCGCGCGGGCGGCGGCGCGCTGGGCGGCGCGGCGGGCTGCCGCGCGGCGTGCGGCGGCACGGGCGGCGGCGCGGCGGGCGGCGGCGCGGGCGGCTGCACGGCGGGCTGCCGCCTGGGCGGCGCGGCGGGCGGCGGCCTGGGCCGCGCGGCGCGCGGCGTAGCGGGCGGCGGCGCGGATGGCGGCCTGGATCGCGATCCGGGCGGCGATGCCGACCAGGATCGGGAAGAAGAGGCCGTCGGGGTCGGAGAACGTCGCCGGCGCGTTGTTGGCGTAGGCGTACGGGTTGATGGTGGCCGGTTCGGTGTAGTCGACCATCGGGTCGACGGAGATGAAGCGGCCGGTCGCCGGGTCGTAGTCGCGGGCGCCGAGGCGGGTGAGGCCGGTGGCACGGTCGATGGTGCCGCCGACGAAGCCGCGTTCGCCGGGCCAGGAGGTGGGCGCGGCGCCGCGCTCGTCGCCGAACGGCATGGTCTGGCGGCGGACGACGCCCATCGCCGGGTCGACGAGGTCGACCGTCGTGTTGGACGTGCCGTGGTGGTCGCTCAGCATGAGTTCGCGACCGCCGCCGGTGCTGCGCACGGTGGTGGAGCCGTCCGGGTGCTCGTAGAAGCGCTGGGCGGTCCGTTCGCCGTTGCGGTCGTCGACGGTGAGCTCGGCCTCGCCGAGGTAGAGCGTCTTCTTGCCGTCGGGGGCGGTGCGGATGAGGCGTTCGCCGTCGGGGCCGTAGAGGTAGGAGGTCTCGGAGGTGCCGCCTTCCTCCAACGGTTCGCTGACCTTGGTCAGTTGGCCCTCGATGTCCCAGGTGAGGGTCTGGGTGACGCCGCCGCGCTGGCGCTTGGTGGTGTTGCCGGCCTTGTCGTAGGCGAAGGTGTTGAGGCGGTCGCCGCCGGGGCCGGTGGACAGCACCTCGGCGAGCGCGTTGGGGCCGCCGACGCCGTCCTTGCCGTAGCGGTAGGTGCGGGTGACGTCCTTGCCGGCGTCGCCGTCGGTGCTGTGCTCGACGAGCTTGGTGCGGTTGCCGGCCTCGTCGAACTCGTAGCTGTGCCAGTAGGCGTCGGGGCCGCCGACGGTCTCCCGGGTGGGGGCGCCCGCGCAGTCGGTCTTGGCCGTCCAGGCGGAGGTCATGCGGC
The DNA here is from genome assembly GCF_014156695.1 of Streptomyces durbertensis. Classification (GTDB taxonomy): domain Bacteria; phylum Actinomycetota; class Actinomycetes; order Streptomycetales; family Streptomycetaceae; genus Streptomyces; species Streptomyces durbertensis. Next base: position 6,793 of record NZ_WMLF01000156.1, read on the forward strand.
GCAGCTGGTCGTAGGCGAAGCACTGGGTGTCCGGCTTGGCGTCGGCGGCGACGGCCTGGCCGGGGGTGGAGGTGATGCCGATGACGTTGCCGGCCTCGTCGTAGCGGTAGCGGACGTCGTCGATGCGGCCGGGGTTGACCGAGCGGTCGAAGGTGGCGCGGGTCAGCCGCTTGGTGAACTCGTCGAACTCGTAGGAGCTCCAGACCTTGCGGCCGGTGGCGCCGGACTCGACGCGCAGGGTCTCGCCGAAGGCGGAGTACTGGACGTCGGTGACGTAGTTGGCCGCGCCGCCGATGGAGATCGGGAGGCCGTCGGGGTTGTAGCGGAAGACGATCCGCTCGGTGGTGAGGCCGCCGACGCCGGGCACCTCGACCCAGGAGAGGTTGCCGGTGGAGGTGTAGGAGTAGCGGTAGTTGTAGGTGCCGCCGACGAGGCCTTCGGAGGCGGGGACGACGGTGCGGGTGCCGGTGGGGCGGTACGCCTTGTCGTAGCCGGTGACCTCCTCCCGGTACTGCTCGCCGTTGTGGTGGCGGATGGCGGCGACGGGCAGGCCCTTGCCGAGGGTGTCGTAGGTCCACTCCAGGCGCTTGGGGCCGTTCGGGCCGTCCTCGTGCAGGGAGACGGGTCGGCCGCCGACGTCGTACTTCGTGTACAGGGTGTTGCCGCGCGGGTCGGTGGTGGAGACGACGCGGTCGGAGTTGTCGTAGGTGTAGCGGGTGGTGCCGCCGTCGGGGTCGGTGGAGCTGGTCTGCCGGCCCCGGCCGTCGTAGGTGAACGTGGTCTCCGCGCCGCCGGGCGCGGTGATCTTCACGAGCTGGTCGAGCGCGTCGTAGTGGTAGGTGGTGTCACGCCACTTGGTGCGGGCCGTGTTGCTGTACTCGCGCAGCTTGGCGACGCGGCCCTCGTCGTCGGTGAAGGTGGTGGTGACGATGTCGCCGCCGGGCGGGACCGTGGTGGTGGAGTTGCCGGTCCGCTCGATGACCGTGCGGTGCTTCTCCTCGCCCCGGAAGTAGGCGATCTCGGCGGTGGGTTCGCCGAGCCCGTTGTAGGTGACGCGGCTCTGCGCGGGGACCTGGTGGTCGCCGACGAGCAGCAGCGTCGGGGAGGGCGCGGCCTCGTTGAAGTAGCCGTCGTTGGACTTGAAGTCGCGGCCGGCGCTGTCGTGGAAGGTGTCGGTGATGAGGCGTCCACCGCCGACTGCCTGGTCCTGGACCTGGCGGGTGCGCAGCAGGCCGTCGAGGATCTCGTAGGAGACCGAGTAGCTGCCGTTGTCGCGTATCGCGCGGGTGGTGACGACGGTGGGGGCGGTCTTGGTGATCGCGTACTCGTACGTCGCGGACGGGGTCTGGGTGGCCTTGTCCCGGTCGATGTCCCAGACCTTCAGCAGCCGACCGAGGGGGTCGTACTCCAGGTCGACGCGCTTGCCGTTGGCGTCGATCTCGGCGAGCGGCAGGCCGCGCAGCGGGTCGAACTCGACGGTCTCGGTGTGACCGAGGGCGTCGGTGGTGACGGTCCTGGTGGGGACGGCTCCGGTGGCCGGGGTGTAGGCGACGGTGGTGCGGCCGCCCTCGGTGTCGAAGGTGGCGGTCTCGCGGCCGTGCACGTCGTACTCGGTGCGGTCGGTGGTGACGTAGCCGTCGCCTTCGGCGTTGCGCTCCTGGACCTGGGTGACCAGGCCGGTGGTGGGGGCCTTGCCGTAGGTCTGGCCGTCGTAGAGCGTCCGGGTGTCGTCGAGGACGGTCGCGCCGGTCTCGGAGCACGCTCCGGCGGTGGTGACCTCGCGGACCTCCGCGTCGAGGATGTGCTTGGCGGTGTTGCGGGCGTAGGTGGTCGTGGTGCAGCGCTTGGTGCCGCCGGTGGTGACCTCGTCGACCTTGGTCGGCATGCCGTAGCTGTCGTAGGTCGTGGTCTCGGTGGCGCGCAGCCAGGTGTCGCCGTCGCCGCGTTCCCGGCTGCGGTTGGTGGCGGGGCGGACCATGTAGGCCTCGAGCGGCGTGGTGCCGGCGCGCTTGCGGCTGGCGGTCTTCTCCGCCCAGGTGGTGAAGGTGGTGGCGTTCTCGACCGGGCCGCCGTCGGAGGCGTAGGTGATCTCCTCGCGGAGCTGCCCCTGGAAGTGGCCGTGGTCGGTGACGGCGTTGCCCTCGGAGTCGCTGACCGAGGCGGTGCGGGTGCCGCTCGGCAGCTTGTCGCCGTGCATGCCGCGGAAGTAGCGGTGCTCGCTGAGCTGCTTGACGTCGTCGCCGGCGCCGAGGCGGGTGCGGACCCGCTCGTAGCCGCGGTACTGGCTCCAGGTGCGGTGCTTGTCGTCGGCGAACTCGCTGTCGTCGAAGGCCCAGGCGGCGCCGCCGAGGTACTCGTAGCTGGTCACCTTCGGCGGGGCGTCGGTGACGTTGTCCTCTTCGCGCACCTGGGTGACGACGTACTTGTGGAACCAGTCCTGCACCGGCTCCCAGGCGCCCTCGGGCGTCCAGTACTGCGGGTAGCAGCGGTAGGTGTTGGTGTGCGGGTTGGCCGGCATCCGCTTCGGCGCGAGTGCCCGGCAGTCGCGGTCGGAGTAGGTGACGGCGATGCTGCCGCCGGTCTCGGTGCGGATGGCGTTGACGCGCCAGCGGGAGAACGGCGGCAGGCCCTCCAGCCCGTCGACGCGGTTGTCGAGCTGGATGCCCTCGAAGGTGACCGGCGGCATGGAGGCGGTGCTGCCGTCGGCGGCGTGGCCGGTGCGGGTGAGGGACTTCAGCCAGAGGGCGGGTGAGGTGCCGTCGCCGGTGGCGGGGAAGGACTGGTCGAGCGTCCAGCTGTCGACGGTGCGCAGGTCGGTGCCGACCAGGACGGAAGTGCTGATCTTGGTGAGGCGTTTGGTGGTCCAGAACGTCGGGCTGTTCTTGCCCTTGCAGCTGGCGCCGGACTTGCACTCCTGGTCCAGCGGCACGTCCGGCCAGTGGGTGGCGTTCGCCGGGGTGCGGTTGGCCACCGCGCAGTCGAAGTTCGCGGTGGTCACGCAGCGTTCGGCGACGGTGAAGCCGACGCGGCCGGCGGGCTGGCCGGTGAAGAGCGAGGCGGCGCGCTGGCCGTAGTCGATGCGGCGGAGGTAGGTGGCACGGGTGTACGCGACGCCGGTGTCCTTCCCGGCGGCGCCGTAGCGGTTGGTCTCCTTGGTCCACCACAGCGTCATCGCGTCGCCGTGGGTGTCCACGACGTAGTCCAGGTTCCAGCGCCAGCCCTGGGTGCAGGAGGAGGCGGCGAAGGTGCTGGCGTGGCAGGGCTCGCCGGGGTGGTTGCCGTAGACGGGCGCGGTGGCGACGGAGTTGGTGACGGTGTCGTCGGGCGCGCCGGGCAGCTTGTTCAGGCCGAAGTGGTACCGGGTGCCGTCGGTGGTGGTGACGACCCAGTGTTCGCCGTCCTTGGTGCCGTTGGCGGCGCCGGTCTTCCGCTCGACGCGGGAGCCGTCGTCGTCGGCCGGGCGCCACTCGCCGGTGGTGTCGTCCTTGACGAGTTCGGTGGAGCTGCCGCCGAGCGACATGATCACCTGGTCGGAGCCCCAGCACAGGTCGCCGGTCTTGGTGGTGTTGTTGGCGCCGTTGCCCTGGTCGTCGGCGCAGGAGCGGTAGCGGCGCTCGATGAAGCCGGGCTCGTAGTCCCAGCCCTCGGCGACCCAGGAGGACTGGCCGTTGGTGGAGGCGGTGCGGCCGTCGACGGACTGGGAGGAGTAGCCGAGCGCGATCTCGGGCTGGGGTCCGCCGGGTACCTCGGGGGTCTCCACGGGGTAGGTCCAGGAGAAGCCGCCGGAGGAGCTGCCGGCCATCCAGGAGCCGGACGGCGAGAGCGGGGTGGCGGAGTAGGAGCCGGAGGAGCCGGAGGAGCCGGCGGCGGCCGCGAAGACCATGGGCTGGGCGGCGGCCGAACGGGCGCCGAGCGCACCCGACTTGGCGGTGGCCGGGGCCAGGTCGACGTCGGCGGTCACAGTCTGCTCGGCCGGGTCGTTGTTGCTGGGAAGCGGGGTGGCGGTGCGGCAGGCGGCCTTGTCCGGCGTGGTCAGCGCGCAGGCGGGGAGCTGGACGATCCGCAGCCGGCCGGCCCAGTCGCCGCCGTAGAGCTCGTCGAAGCCGGAGTAGTCGACGCGGACGCCGACCTCGCCGCGGGCGGGGCTGTCGTCGCCGCTCGGGGTGAGGCCGCCGCCGGTGGTCGGCGCGAGGGTGAACAGCAGCCCGTCGACGCCGGCACGGCGGGCGGCGGCACGGTTCAGGACCTCGACGCGGGCGGTCTCGCCGGGGCGGGCGGCCCGCTTCCGCTCGGAGCCGCGCTTGCGCTTCGAAGCGTCCTTGGAGTCCGAGGCACCGGGAGTGGTGAGGGCGACGGGCAGACCCGCTCCGGTCCCGCCGCGGTCGTCGCGCAGCAGCGGGGTGGGCCGGTCACCCGGGCG
>NZ_WMLF01000157.1 GCF_014156695.1 Streptomyces durbertensis
GGCCGGCACAGCCCCCGCACGGTCGCTGCCCGCCCCGCTGCCCGGCCTGGCTACGCGGTACCGCCAGAGGGATCCGCGGCCGCCCGGCGCACGGTGTCGGAGATCACCCGGACCACCGTCGCCGGATCATCGTTCATCGGTACGTGCCCGCAGCCGGGCAGCCGCACCAACCGGGCGCCCGGTACCACCCGCTTGGCACGCACACCCTGACGGGCCGGCAGCAGCAGGTCCCGAGCGCCCCAGGCGATCGTGACCGGGACGTCGGTGATGTCCTGGCGGAAGGCGGCCGCGGGGCGACGCCCCTCGGCCAGCGCGGACGCGAAGCCCGGCGCGTCACCGAGCGCCCGTACCTCCTCGGCCACCGCACGGGCCGGCCGCCGGCCGGGCCGTGCGTACACCACACCCGCGAGCACGGCGCGGCCGGCGGGGCTCCCGGCGAGCGTCCGCACCACCGGGTCCGGCAGCGCCCGGGCCGCCGCCCGCATCCCCCGCAGCACGGCGAACGCGCGAAGCCGTTCCGGTTCCGTCCAGAAGCCGGCGGGGGAGAACGCGGTCACCGAGCGGATCAGGCCGGCCGCGCCCAACCGCAACGCCAGCAGGCCGCCGAGCGAGTTGCCCACCACGTGCGGCCGCTCCAGCCCGAGGGCGTCGAACGCCGCGGCGAGCAACGACACGATCGTCGGCGGTGCGTACGGCCGTGCCGCGCCGCCGCCGGCCGGCCAGGAGGACAACCCGAAGCCGGGCAGGTCGACTTCGACCACGTCGTGGTCCGCGGCGAGCACGTCGCTCACCGGCTCCCACGCCTGCAGGTGGTGCCCGATGCCGTGCAGCAGCACCAGCGGCTCCCCGCCGCCGCGCCGCCGGTACCGCAACTCCACCGGCGGCAGGCCGTCGGTCTCCACGCGCACCACCGCGACGCCGCCCGCGTCCCTGTCGTCTCCCACGTCGAACCCTCCCGTGCCTTCCGGTCGCGCCCCGGAGCCCCGGGGCCGGCGGCACAGTCTGCCAGCGGCGACCCCGCGGACGAAGACGGTCGGCGCGCCGGTCAGAGCCCGCCGCTCACCCGCAGGACGGCCCCCGTGGCGTACGACGCGTCCGGGGACAGCAGCCACGACACCGCCCCGGCCACCTCGTCCGGCTCGCCGGGACGACCCAGCGGCACCCGGTCGGGAGCACGCCATGGCCGTTCCGGATCGCCCATGGCGGTGTGGATGTCGGTGAGGATCATGCCGGGCTGCACCGAGTTCACCCGGATGCCCTCAGCCGCCAGCTCCTTGGCGAGGCCCACCGTCAGGGCGTCCACGGCCGCCTTGCTCGCCGCGTAGTGCACGTACTCGCCAGGCGCGCCGAGTGTTGCCGCGCAGGAGGAGATGTTGACGATCGCCCCGCCCGCCCCGCCGTCCGACCGGCGCATCTCCAGAGCCGCGCGCCGTGCGCAGTACAGCGCGCCCAGCACGTTCACCTCCACCACCCGGCGCATCGTGGCGGGATCGGTCTCGGTGAACGCGCCCAACGGCCCGGTGATCCCCGCGTTGTTGACCAGCCCGGTCGGCCGCCCGAGGGCGCCGGACACCTCGTCGAAGAACGCCTCCACCTGCCGCTCGTCGGCGGTGTCCACCCGCAACGCCACCGCACGGCCGCCGTGCTCGCGTACGGCCGCCGCCGTACGTGCCGCAGCCTCCTCGTCCCTTTCGAAGCCGATCGCCACGTCGTGGCCCTCGGCGGCGAGGCGCCGCGCCACCGCCGCTCCGATGCCCCTGCCCCCGCCGGTGACCACCGTGACCCGCCGTGCCATCGTCCGTCCCTCTCCGCCTCGCCCGCCAGGGCGGGGAAACCCCCTCGTCAGGTCACCGAACCTACCCAACCCGGCCCGGGCGCCGGCAGCCGCCCCCGCACATTGGTCTTGACCAAGTACCCGGTGCCTTCTATCGTCACTAGCCATACGCAAGGACCTTTAATAAAGAAGCCCACGTAAAGCGGCCGACAGCCGCCGCCCCGGCGGGGACGCCGGGCGCGTACACCGGGGACAGCGGAGGCGCAGGGTGGGGACGACACAGCTGGAAGCGGCACCGGAGCCGAAGTACTGGCACCTGAAGACAGCTCTGACGGAGGCGTTGGACAACGAGTTCCAGGTCGGTCAGATCCTGCCGAACGAGCGCGACCTGGCGGCCCGTTACGGCGTCGCCAGGGCCACCCTGCGGCAGGCGCTGGAGCAGCTCGAGCTGGAGGGACGCCTGCAGCGGCGGCGCGGCATCGGCACCACCGTCGCCCCGCCGCGCGTCGGCGTCGACGTGTCCCCGGCCCACGACCGCTGGCCCGGGGCGCCCGGCGACGACTGGCAGATCGAGGGCACCGAACGCGCCGAACTGCCCGCGGCCGCCGCCCGACTGCTGGGCCGGGCCGTCGGCTGCCCGGCCCACCTGATCCGGCGCACCCGCCGGGCCCACGGCCAGCCCGTCGCCACCGAGGAGCTGTACCTGCCCGCCGCGTCCGGCGGTCCGGAGACGGCCCGGGCCGCGCTGGCCGCCCTGCACCGGCGTGAACTCCAGGGCCAGGAGCGTACGGTGGAGCTGGGCTCGGCCCGCGCCGAGGACGCCAGGCGTCTGGACCGGCTGCCCGGCTCGCCCGTCCTGCTCGTCACCACCCGCTACCTGGCGGACGACGGCCCCGCCGCCGCCTCGGTGGCGACCTACCGCGCCGACACCTGCCGCCTCACCTTCGGCGACACCGGCGCCATGGAACTGCTGGCAGGCTGATCGAGGGACCGGCCCGGCCGCCTGGCCGGCCGGTCCTCCCACGTGTCCGGCCGCCGAACCGGCCGGGCCTCCCGCGTATCCTCCGGCGGCATCAGCGCCGGACGCGGGCCCGCACGCCGCGCTGTTCGGCTCAGCGGCCCTCGACGCGAAACAACTGCTCCTCCACGTGGTCCAGCGCCAGCCGCAGCGCGCCCGTGGCCACCGCCGCGTCCCCGAGCATGGACAGCGCCACCCTCGGCGGGCGCAGGCAGTAGCGGGCGAGCTCCTCCCGCAGCGGCCCGAGCACGCCGTCCAGCCCGGCCGCCCAACCGCCGACCACCACCAGCTCCGGGTCCAACGCGAGGACCAGCGCGGCCACGTCGTGCACCAGGCGCTGGATGAATCGTTCCATCGCCTTGCCCGCCAGGTCGTCGCCCGCCCGGGCGAGCGCGAAGACCTCGGCGACGGCGGCCTCGTCCAGCGGGTGCAGCGGCTCGCCGGTGGTCGACAGCAGCCGCTCGGGGAAGGCCTCCCGACCCAGCAGGTGCAGCGCGCCGATCTCGCCGGCCGCCCCGCCGAACCCCCGGTGCAGCCGCCCGCCGATCAGCGAACCCGCTCCCGGGCTCAGCCCGGCCAGCACCATCACCACGTCGTCGCAGCCCGCCGCGACACCCAGCCAACGCTCGGCCACCACGGCCGCGTTGGCGTCGTTCTCCACCAGCACCGGACAGCGGAAGCGGCGCCGCAGCCGCTCGCCGAGCGGCAGCCCGGTCCAGCCCGGCAGCGCGGTGCACAGCCGCACACTGCCGTCGTCCCTGACGATCCCGGGAGTGCCGACACCGACCGCCCGGAGCGTGGAGCGCGCCACCTCGCTGCGGTCGAGCAGTTCCCCGGTCGTCTCGCCGACGAGTTCCAGCCGCTCCTCGGCGCCGGTGTGCTCCGAGGCGGCCCGGTCGGCGGTGCCCAGCCGGCGGCCGGCCAGGTCCGACAGGACCGCGGACACCCGGTGCGGGCCGACCTCCACGCCGAGCAGGTGCCCGGCCTCGGCCCGGAACCGGTAGCGGCGGGCGGGCCGGCCCTGCCGCCTGGTGTCGCCCACCACACCGGCGGACTCGGCCGCCAGACCGGCGTCCACCAACCCCTCGACGATGCCCTCAACCGTGGGGCGGGAGAGCCCCGTGGAGCGGGCCAGGTCGCTGAGGGTCAGTGGCTCGCGCGCGCCACGCAGTTCCCGCAGGACAACGGCCGCGTTGATCCTGCGCAGCAGCGACGGGTCCCCGCCGATGAGCCTGCCCACCGTTTAGCGCCTCCCTGCCGGCTGGTCGTGGCCGGATCGTATCGGCTGGTCCGTCGAGGGGCGAGTGCCCGCCCGCGGCGCCCGCCACGCGCCCGGACCCGCGCGGTTCACGGCCCGGAACGGCACGTTCCTCAGCCGGCCGGGCCCTCGGCGGCGTGCCGCAGCCTGCCGTACTCCTCGGTCAGCTTCGCGAGGGGCCATCCGGCGTTGAGCCCGCTGGGGTTGGGCAGCACCCACACACCGGTCCCGCCGATCCTCCGGGCCTGCCGCCCGACGGTCGCCTTCGGCTCCCCGAACGCCGTCCGGTAGGCGCCGATGCCCGCCACCGCGAGCCAGCACGGCCGGTACCGCTCGACCAGCGCGGCCAGCCGGCGGCCGCCCTCCCGCAGCTCGTCGCGGGTCAGCTCGGCGGCGGTCGCGCTCGGCCGCGCCACCACGTTGGTGATGCCCAGCCCGTACTCCAGCAGCTCGAACTGCTCGTCGGGCCGCAGCTGCCGGGGAGTCAGCCCGGCACGGTGCAGCACCGGCCAGAACCGGTTGCCGGGGCGGGCGAAGTGGTGCCCGGTCTCCGCCGACAGCAGGCCGGGATTGATCCCGCAGAACAGCACCCGCAGGCCGTCCGCGACGACGTCGGGCACCGGCCCGGTGCCCGACGTCGCGAAGTCGCCGGTCAGAGGATCGCTCCGGGCGTGTAGCCGGCCGCCTGCGGGTGGCGCTTGACGACCTCCTCGATCCGCGCCACGACCTCGGCCACCTGGCCCGCGGCGGCGCCGGTGAACGACAGCCGGTCCGCCAGCAGCGCGTCCAGCTCGGCGCGGTCCAGCGGCAGCCGCTCGTCGGCGGCGAGCCGGTCGAGAAGCTCGTTGCGCTCGGCGCCGGCCCGCAGCGCCAGCGCGGACGCCACCGCGTGCTCCTTGATCGCCTCGTGCGCGGTCTCCCGGCCGACGCCCGCCCGTACCGACGCCATCAGCACCTTGGTCGTCGCCAGGAACGGCAGGTAGCGGTCCAGCTCCCGCTCGACCACCGCCGGGAAGGCGCCGAACTCGTCGAGCACCGTCAGGAAGGTCTCGATCAGACCGTCCAGCGCGAAGAACGCGTCCGGCAGCGCGACCCGGCGCACGACCGAGCACGACACGTCGCCCTCGTTCCACTGGTCGCCCGCCAGTTCCCCGGTCATCGAGGCGTAGCCGCGCAGGATGACCGCGAAGCCGTTCACCCGCTCGCAGGACCGGGTGTTCATCTTGTGCGGCATCGCGGAGGAGCCGACCTGGCCCTCCTTGAAGCCCTCGGTCACCAGCTCCTGCCCGGCCATCAGCCGGATCGTCTTCGCCAGCGAGGAGGGCGCCGCCGCCAGCTGCACCAGCGCCGTCACCACGTCGTAGTCCAGCGAGCGGGGGTAGACCTGGCCGACCGAGGTGAACGCGTGGCCGAAGCCGAGGTGTCCGGCGATCCGCCGCTCCAGCTCGGCCAGCCGCTCCTGGTCGCCGCCGAGCAGGTCGAGCATGTCCTGCGCGGTGCCGACGGGACCCTTGATGCCGCGCAGCGGGTAGCGCTCCAGCAGCTCCTCCACCCGCCGGTGGGCGACCAGCAGCTCGTCGGCGGCGGTCGCGAAGCGCTTGCCCAGCGTGGTGGCCTGGGCGGCCACGTTGTGGGAACGGCCGGCCATCACCAGGGCGGCGTGCTCGGCCGCCAGCCGGCCCAGCCGGGCCAGCAGTGCCACGCCGCGGTCCCGCATCAGCTCCAGCGACAGCCTGATCTGGAGCTGCTCGACGTTCTCGGTCAGGTCGCGGGAGGTCATGCCCTTGTGCACGTGCTCGTGCCCGGCCAGCGCGTTGAACTCCTCGATCCGCGCCTTCACGTCGTGCCGGGTGACCTTCTCCCGCTCGGCGATCGACGCCAGGTCGACGTTCTCCAGCACCCGCTCGTAGTCGGCGAGCGCCTGCTCCGGCACGTCGATGCCGAGGTCGCGCTGGGCCCGGAGCACGGCCAGCCACAGCCGGCGCTCCAGCACCACCTTGTGCTCGGGGGACCACAGCTGGGCCAGCTCCGCCGAGGCGTAGCGGTTGGCGAGGACGTTCGGAATGCGCGGCTTGTCAGTCACGCCACCGGATTCTACGGGGTGTCCTCGCAGGCCAGCGGCGCCAGGTCGGGCCGCTTGGGGGCGCGTCCGTCACCGGAGGAGCGCCCGGTGAGCCGCCGGCCGATCCACGGCAGCAGATGCTGCCGGGTGAACCGCAGGTCGGCCCGTCGGCGGCTGGCCCAGGCGGCCGGCGGGGACGGCGGCAGCGGGGTGTCCCAGGCCTCGCGCGCCGGCAGGCCCAGCCGCTGCCACACGGCCTCGGCCACCCGGCGGTGCCCCTCCGTGTTCAGATGCAGCCGGTCGTCCGCCCACAGCCGCGGGTCGGAGAGTGTGCGCGCCCCGTACAGGTCGACGACCAGGGCGCCGTGTTCGGCGGCGAGCTTGTCGATGTGGTCGAACAGCTCCTCCATGCGGGGGCGGTAGCGCTCCAGCACCGGACCCTGCCGGCCGGGGCTGCGCATCAGCACCAACCGCCCGCAGGACGGCGCCAGCCGCCCCACCGCGTCCTCCAGCAGTCCGCGGACCCGGCCCATGTCGCAGGAGGGCCGCAGCACGTCGTTCAGCCCGCCGACGAGGGTGACCAGGTCCGCGCCCATCGCGGCGGCGACGTCGACCTGCTCGTCCACGATCTGCCCGATCAGCTTGCCGCGCACCGCGAGGTTGGCGTAACGGAAGCCGGGGGCGCGGGAGGCGAGGTCGCCGGCCAGGCGGTCGGCCCAGCCCCGGTAGTCGCCGTCCGGCAGCGCGTCCGACATGCCCTCCGTGAAGGAGTCCCCGAGGGCGACGTAACTGGCGAGGTCAGCTGTGTGGTCCATGACCGGACCATGGTATCCGGTTGCCCCGGTCAACGATTCCGGGTGCGGGTGGCCGCCGACGCCTCGGCGGCCACCCGCCTTCAGCGCTCCTCGGCGGCCCCCGGACGTCCGCCGGCGGGGGAGTGGCCCACCAGCTCCCGCAGCACGTCCTCCATCGTCACCAGACCCGCCGGCTGGCCGTCCGAGCCGATCACCGCCGCCAGGTGGGTGCCGCTGCGGCGCATCGCGCCCAGCACGTCGTCGAGCGGCGTCTCGGCCCGCACCCGGGCGATCGGCCGCATCGCCGCCACCGGGAACGGCGACGAGCGGGCCTCGGCGTCCAGCGCGTCCTTCACATGCAGATAACCCACCGCCCGGCCCGAGCCGTCGACCACGGGGAAACGCGAGTAGCCCGAGCTCGCCGACAGCCGCTCCAACTGCTCCGGGGTGACACCCATCCGAGCCGCCACCACCCGCGCCCCCGGCCGTACGACCTCCGACACCGGCCGGCGGCCCAGCTCCAGAGCGTCCCGCAGCCGGGCGGTGGCCCGCTCGTCCAGCAGCCCCGCGGCACGCGAGTCGGTGACCATCCGGGCCAGCTCGTCGTCCGAGAACACCGACTCCACGCCGCTCTTCGGCTCCACCCGCAGCAGCTTCAGCAGGGTGTTCGCGAACGCGTTCACGGTGAACACCACCGGCCGCAGCGCCCGGGTCAGCGCCGCCAGCGGCGGCCCCAGCATCAGCGCCGCCCGTTCCGGCTCGGCCAGCGCGATGTTCTTCGGCACCATCTCGCCGAACAGCATGTGCAGATATGTCGCCAGCGCCAGCGCCACCACAAAGGACACGGTGTGGGCCAGCGCCCCGCTCACCCCCGCCGCGACAAACGCCGGCTCCAGCAGATGCTCGATCGCCGGCTCCGCCACACCGCCGAGCACCAGCGTGGTGAGCGTGATGCCCAGCTGGGCGGTGGCCATCAGCGCCGACAGGTGCTCAAGCGCCCACAGCGTGCTGCGCGCACCCCGCTCACCGGCCTCGGCGCGCGGCTCGATCTGACTCCGCCGCACCGAGATCAGCGCGAACTCGGCTCCCACGAAGAACGCGTTCAGCAGGATCATCAACGCGCCGACGAACAGTTGGAGGAGCGTCATCGCCCGGCCCCCTCGTCCGCGTCGTCGGCGCCCTCGGCGTCCGCCGGGCGGGCCGGCGGCGCGGTCAGCCGCGCCCGGGAGACCCGGCGGCCCGCCGCGTCGACGACCTCGATCCGCCAGCCGCCCACCTCAAGCGTGTCGCCCTCCACCGGGATGCGCCCCAACTCGGTGGCGACCAGCCCGGCCAGCGTCTCGTAGGGGCCCTCCGGCGCCCGCAGCCCGATCGCCTCCAGCTGGTCGGTGCGGGTCGCGCCGTCCGCGTCGTACAGCTCGTGGCCCTCCTCGTCGGCGCCCAGCGGCGCCAGGTAGGGGGCCTCCTGCGGGTCGTGCTCGTCCCGGACGTCGCCGACGACCTCCTCGACGATGTCCTCCAGCGTCACCACCCCGGCCGTGCCGCCGTACTCGTCGATCACCACGGCCAGGCTGCGGGCCTCCGACAACCGGTCGAGCAGCCGGTCCACGGTCAGCGACTCGGGCACCAGCAGCGGCTCGCGCAGCAGCTCCAGCACGTTCTGCCGCGGACGCAGCTCCGCGGGCACGGCCAGCACGTCCTTGATGTGCACCACGCCGACAACCGTGTCCAGGCTCTCCCGGTACACCGGGAAGCGGGACAGACCGGTCGCCCGCGTCGCGTTGGCCACGTCCTCGGCGCTCGCCTGCACCTCGAGAGCGGTCACCTGGACCCTCGGCGTCATCACGTTCTCCGCCGTCAGCTCCGACAGGTGCAGGGTGCGGATGAAAAGCTCCGCCGAGTCCGCCTCCAGCACGCCCTCGCGCGCCGAGTGCCGGGCCAGCGCCACCAGTTCCTGCGGTGAGCGCGCGGACGCCAGCTCCTCCGTCGGCTCCAGACCCATCCTGCGGACGGTGCGGTTGGCGGTGTTGTTCAGATGCCCGATCAGCGGTCGGAACGCGGTGGCGAACAGCCGCTGCGGGGTCGCGATGCGCCGGGCGACCGGCAACGGCGAGGAGATCGCCCAGTTCTTCGGCACCAGCTCGCCGACCACCATCAGCACCACCGTGGAGATCAGCACCCCCAGCACCAGCGCCGCCGAGGTGGCCGCCCGCTCCGGCAGACCCAACGCGCCCAGCGGCCCGGACAGCAGGGCCGCGATGGAGGACTCGGCGAGCATGCCGATCAGCAGCCCGGTGACGGTGATGCCCAGCTGCGCGGCCGACAGCTGGAAGGTCAGCGACCGCACGGCCTTCAGTGCGCTCGCGGCGCCCGGCTGCCGCTCCCGTACCGCCTGCTCGAGGGCGCTGCGCTCCACGGTGGTCAGTGAGAACTCCGCCGCGACGAAGACGCCGCACGCCAGCGTCAGCAGCAGGGCTACGGTCAGCAGCACCAGCTCCAGCACGGGGTCACCTCCCCGGCGGCCGGCGGGCCGACGACTGCGGCCGGGCCGGCGGGAGCGCGGCGACCGGTGTCACATCCGGTCCAGCCGTGCCCGAGGGCGGTACGTGGCGGTGCGAAGGGTGTTCTGGGACTGGGAGGCTCGCCCATGGACGGACGCCGACCCCTTTCGATGTTCCGTGGGACTGTGTTCCCACAGCGTACGGGAGCGTGAGCGGGGGCGCGCCAGCGTAGGCGGCGCGCCGGGGGGCTCACAACGGTTTCACCCAGCGACTCCACCGCGCCTCACGCCGGTAGCCGGCCGCGTGCCAGGCCCGCTGGGCCGGCGCGTTGTGGTCCAGCACCATGGCGTCGCCGCGCCGCCCGCCCAACGCGGCGAAGCGCTTCTCGGCCGCCGAGAGCAGCGCCCGCGCGACCCCCCGGCGGCGGTGCTCCGGATGCACGGCCAACCGGTACAGATGGCAGCGCCAACCGTCGAACCCCGCGATCACCGTCCCCACCAGCTCACCGTCCCGCTCTGCCAGCAGCAGCGCCTCGGGGTCCCGACGGACAAGCCGCGCCACCCCGTCCTGGTCGTCGCTGATACTCGTCCCCTCCGCGGCCTCACGCCAGAACCGCAGCACGGCCTCGATGTCCGCCCCGGTCGCACGGCGGATACACAGATCGTCCATACCGTGAGCCAAGCAGGCCACCGACCCGCCCCGCGAGTGGGTTTCGCCCCCGCCGCCGGCCTCACTTCTTCGGGCGCCGCCGCGGCAGGCGGGGGAGGGGCGCGCCGAGGCGGACGCGGCCCACGCCGGCGGAGAAGTGCGCCACCGGTTCGCCGGACGGCGGGGGCAGGCCAGCCGCCGCCGTCAGGGTCTCCTCCCACGTCTCCACCGTCGCCCGGCGCAGTGACCACGGCTCGTGGAAGACGGGAACCCGCCAGCACACACCGAGGCGGCGGCTGTACGCACGCCAGCGTCCGGTCAGCCACACGTCCCGGCCGGACGGCGTGATCGGCGCGCCCGGCCGCACGGTCAGCAGGTACGACGGGAAGCCGCCCGCCCGCGTGCCCTCGTAGTGGACCCGCTCCCCGTCACCGGTGACCCGGAGACGACCAAGCCGGTACGGCACGCCAAGGGCCCGCGCCGCCAGCAGCGGCGGCCACGTCACCTCCAGCGAGAAGAACCAGAGCCCGTCCCGCCCGTCCGGGCCGCGCACGCACGTCCGGAGGTTGGTCTCCGGGAACGTCGCGAGCCCCGGCAGCCGGGCCCGCACACCGGGACCGCGCGCCCCGGCCATCACAAACGGCGTCAGACTCACCCAGGCCGCCCCCTCGTACCGGTCCACGGTCAGGCCTCGGGGGAGGAGCGCCTGCACCCGCTCGGGAGGGTACGGCCAGTGCAGGAAGGTCTGAGCGGACCAGGTGGCCCGGAGCACCGGAAACCGCACCCCCTGCTCCGGTGCGACCGCCACCACGCCGCCCGGGTTTCCCGGCGGCGGCCCGGCAAACCGCGCCCCCGGCCCTGGTCACTCGTGGGCGATGGCGGCCAGTACGTTCATCCGGGAGGCGCGCAGGGCCGGCAGCACCGCGGCGGTCAGACCCACCAGCACGGAACCGACCGCGACCGCGGCGACCGTCGACCAGGGCACCGCCAGGACCGTCAGCCCCTCAAGCGCCAGCAGCCGGTGCAGCGCGAGCCCCCACACAGCCCCCAGCGCCAGCCCCAGCAC
>NZ_WMLF01000158.1 GCF_014156695.1 Streptomyces durbertensis
GTCAGCCTCTTCAGCGTCAGCCTCTTCAGCCATCGCCGTGAGGATAGTGCCGGAGGCCGACAGTAGGAACGGTAGGACAAGAGGCTTGATCGGGATCGGGTAACAGGCGTCACCGTTACGCGGGTACGCGTCACAGCTCCTCGACAGCCCGCTGTCGTCCCGGGGAGGGGTGGGGTCCGGCTCGCACGCTCGGTGTCAGCACCAGCCGAACCCCGAGGAGGCTCGTACATGCCCGACCGAGGTCTGTGGTCCTACAAGGAGATCGCCGCGCACATCCAGGTGCAGCCGGACACGGTCCGCTCGTACCGGAAGCACGGTCTGCTTCCCCCGCCGGACCTGGTGGACGGCGGCCGCCCGTACTGGCGCGCGGACACGATCCGCGCGTGGGTCGCGCAGCGGCCCGGCAGCGGCCGGCGCGGCCGTTGAGCGAGGCCCGGCGACCCCCGCCGCACCTCGACCCGGAAATACCGCAGGGGGGTATAGGGTTTTCCCATGGCGACGGCGCACGACGCCACACCCCACGCATCACTGGAGGACTCATGGACACGCGGTCCCACACCACCACCGTCTACAAGGTCACGGGCATGAGCTGCGGCCACTGCGAGAAGGCGATCGGCGAGGAGCTCGGCGCGCTCGACGGCGTGACGTCCGTGACGGCGTCCGCGAAGGACGGCCTGGTGACCGTCGACGCGAGCACCGCCCTCGACGAGGAGGCGGTGCGGGCCGCGATCGACGAGGCCGGCTACGAGCTGGTCGGACGGGCCTGAGGGCCCGTGGCGCCGGCGGACGCAGGAAGCCCGGCGAGATAGCCGGAACGCCCCGCCGCGAGTCCCCCCACGGGCTCGCGGTCGGGGCGTCCCAATCCCGGTTGGATTCCCCCCACGGGATCCACGCCGGGCGCCTGCCGGCAGCGCACACGGTCGGAAGGCCGCTCAAAGCTTTGCGACCGTGGAACGGCTGCCCGGCACCAACTCCGCCGGGTGTTGGTGCCACCCGATGAGACAGCCGATCGGGGGAAATGGTTGTACGCCAGGCGGATGTGACTCGCGTCACTTTCACCCCGGCGCGGCGAGACGCCGGAGGGGGCCCCGGACCAACGGCCGTGACCCCCTCCCGCAGCGCTCGGAGAAGCGCGCGTCAGCGCTGCTCGACCGGCACGTAGTCGCGCTCGACGACACCGGTGTAGATCTGCCGGGGACGGCCGATCCGGGAGCCCGGCTCCTTGATCATCTCGTGCCACTGGGCGATCCAGCCCGGCAGCCGGCCCAGCGCGAACAGCACGGTGAACATGCTGGTCGGGAAGCCCATCGCGCGGTAGATCAGGCCCGTGTAGAAGTCCACGTTCGGGTAGAGGTTGCGCGAGACGAAGTAGTCGTCGCTGAGCGCGTGCTCCTCCAGCTTGAGCGCGATGTCCAGCAGCTCGTCGGACTTGCCGAGCGCGGAGAGCACGTCGTGCGCGGCCGCCTTGATGATCTTGGCGCGCGGGTCGAAGCTCTTGTAGACGCGGTGTCCGAAGCCCATGAGGCGGACACCGTCCTCCTTGTTCTTCACCTTGCGGATGAAGGTGTCGACGTCTCCGCCGTCACGCTGGATCTGCTCCAGCATCTCCAGCACCGCCTGGTTGGCGCCGCCGTGCAGCGGGCCCCACAGCGCGCTGATGCCCGCGGAGATGGAGGCGAACATGTTCGCCTGCGAGGAGCCGACCAGGCGCACGGTGGAGGTGGAGCAGTTCTGCTCGTGGTCCGCGTGCAGGATGAGCAGCTTGTCCAGGGCGCTCGCGACGACCGGGTTCAGCTCGTACTCCTCGGCGGGCACCGAGAAGGTCATGCGCAGGAAGTTCTCGACGTAGCCGAGGTCGTTGCGCGGGTAGACCACCGGGTGGCCGACGGCCTTCTTGTAGGCGTAGGCGGCGATCGTCGGCAGCTTGGCCAGCAGCCGGATGGTGGAGATGTGCCGCTGCTGCTCGTCGAACGGGTTGTGGCTGTCCTGGTAGAAGGTGGACAGCGCGCTGACGACGGACGAGAGCATCGCCATCGGGTGGGCGTCGCGCGGGAAGCCGTCGTAGAACCGTTTGACGTCCTCGTGCAGGAGGGTGTGCTGCACGATCTCGTTGCGGAAGCCGGCCAGCTCGTCGACGGTCGGAAGCTCGCCGTTGATGAGCAGGTAGGCCGTCTCCAGGAAGGTGCCGCGCTCGGCGAGCTGCTCGATCGGGTAGCCCCGGTAGCGCAGGATGCCGTTCTCGCCGTCGAGGTAGGTGACCGCGGACTGCACGCCCGCGGTGTTGCCGTACCCCGAGTCCAAGGTCACCAGACCGGTCTGGGCGCGCAGCTTGCCGATGTCGAAGCCACGGTCGCCGACGGTACTGTCGACCACCGGGAACTCGTACTCGCTGCCCCCATGCCGCAGTACTACTGCGCTGTCGTTTGCGCGGTGTTCGCTCACGTCATCCCTCACCGACGGTAGTGCCTCTTCTTCGAGGTGCCCTGACTGGTTCCACTGTCCCCCATTTAGCGCGCGCTGGTGCACTCGGGGTCGACCATAGGGCGCTGAAATGGCACCCAGTGCCGCCCTTTGGTTATCACTCCTCCCGCTCTGTCCGCAATCGATGATCGATCGAAGTGCATCTGCGACCCGCCGAGACCGTCCGGACGGCCTGCGCCAGAGCGCGCCGCGAGCCGACCAGGACGACCAGCCGTTTTGCCCGGGTCACGGCGGTGTAGAGCAGGTTGCGCTGGAGCATCATCCACGCCCCCGTGGTGACCGGGACCACAACCGCCGGGTACTCGCTGCCCTGCGAACGGTGGATGGTCACGGCGTAGGCGTGCGCCAGCTCGTCCAGCTCGTCGAAGTCGTAGGGCACCTCCTCGTCCTCGTCCGTGACAACCGTGAGCCTCTGCTCCTCCACGTCCAGCGCGGTCACCACCCCGACCGTGCCGTTGAAGACCCCGTTCGCGCCCTTCTCGTAGTTGTTGCGGATCTGGGTGACCTTGTCCCCCACCCGGAACACCCGGCCGCCGAACCGCTTCTCCGCCGCGCCCGGCCGCCCCGGCGTGATCACCTGCTGGAGCAGGCCGTTCAGCGCGCCCGCGCCCGCCGGCCCCCGGTGCATCGGCGTCAGCACCTGCACGTCCCGGCGCGGGTCAAGACCGAACTTCGCCGGCACCCGCCGGGCGGCCACGTCCACCGTCAGCCGGGCGGCCTCCTCGGTGTCCTCCTCCATGAAGAGGAAGAAGTCCGGCAGGCCCTGGGTGATCGGGGACTGCCCGGCGTTGATGCGGTGCGCGTTGGTCACCACACCGGACTGCTGCGCCTGCCGGAAGATCCTGGTCAGCCGCACCGACGGCACCGGGCTGCCCTCAGCCAGCAGATCGCGCAGTACCTCGCCCGCCCCCACCGACGGCAGCTGGTCCACGTCGCCCACGAGCAGCAGGTGCGCGCCCGGCGGCACGGCCTTGGCGAGCTTGTTGGCCAACAGCAGGTCCAGCATCGACGCCTCGTCCACCACCACCAGGTCGGCGTCCAGCGGCCGGTCCCGGTCGAAGGCGGCGTCGCCGCCCGGCTTCAGTTCCAGCAGCCGGTGCACGGTGGACGCCTCGGCGCCGGTCAGCTCGGCCAGCCGCTTCGCGGCCCGGCCCGTCGGGGCGGCCAGCACCACCGTCGCGCCCTTCGCCCGCGCCAGCTCCACCACCGAGCGCACGGTGAAGGACTTGCCGCAGCCCGGTCCGCCGGTCAGCACGGCGACCTTGCTGGTCAGCGCCAGCCGCACGGCGTCCCGCTGCTCGGGCGCCAGGTCGGCGCCGGTGCGGGAGGCGAGCCAGCCCAGCGCCCGGGTCCAGTCCACGTCGGCGAAGGCGGCGAGCCGGTCGTGCGGGGTCCGCAGCAGCCGCTTCAGCTGCCCGGCCAGCGACAGCTCGGCCCGGTGGAACGGCGGCAGGTAGACGGCCGTGACCGTGCGGCCCGGCTCCTCCGGGTCCGGCAGCCGCTCCCGCACCGCTCCCTCGGGGTCCTCCGCCAGCTCGTCCAGGCACTCGATGACCAGCCCGGTGTCCACCTGGAGCAGCTTGACCGCCTCGGCTATCAGCCGCTCCTCCGGCAGGTAGCAGTGCCCCTGGTCGGCGCCCTGCGACAGCGCGTACTGGAGCCCGGCCCGCACCCGGGCCGGGCTGTCGTGCGGGATGCCGACGGCCTGCGCGATGCGGTCGGCGGTCAGGAAGCCGATGCCCCACACGTCGGCGGCCAGCCGGTAGGGCTCCTCCCGTACGACGGCGACGGACTCGTCCCCGTACTTCTTGTAGATGCGCACGGCGATCGAGGTGGAGACCCCGACGCCCTGGAGGAAGACCATCACTTCTTTGATGGCCTTCTGCTCCTGCCAGGCGGCGGCGATCATCTCGGTACGCTTGGGGCCGAGCCCCGGCACCTCCACCAGCCGCCGCACGTCCTCCTCGATGACGTCGAGGGTGGCCGTGCCGAAGTGCTCGACGATCCGGTCGGCGATACGCGGGCCGATGCCCTTGATCAGCCCGGATCCGAGATAGCGGCGGATGCCCTGGACCGTGGCGGGCAACACGGTCGTGTAGTTCTCCACGGTGAACTGGCGGCCGTACTGCGGATGCGAGCCCCAACGGCCCTCCATCCGCAGCGACTCCCCCGGCTGCGCCCCCAGCAGCGAACCGACCACCGTCAGCAGCTCGCCGCCGCTCTCCCGGGAACGGGCGGGCGCCACCCGGGCCACCGTGTAGCCGCTCTCCTCGTTGGCGTAGGTGATCCGCTCCAGGACCCCTTCGAGCACGGCGAGTGGATGTGCCATGGCACGACGTTAGCGCCCCGCACCGACAGCGCGTCCAGCGCCTGTGGAACACCACGGACGCCACGAGGGGCCCGGTCGCGATGACCGGGCCCCTCGTTCTTCCCCCCTGCGGCGACCGGGCCGTCTCCCCAGCGGCCGGGCCGTCATGAGGTGAGACTCACCACGCCCGGTGATGGTTGCACCACGCAGGAGGGATTTCTCTGCCCGTACTGTCCGGACTCTCCGGCAGGCGGCCGGTTCAGGGCAGCCGGCCGCCGAGCCGCTCGACCATCGGCCGGTCCAGTTCGCGGTCGAACGACACCAGCGGACGGGCGAGTTCGGCCGCGGACCGCTGCTGCGCCGACGGGGTCTTCTCCGCCCGGACGCCGGCCCAGCGCAGCACGGACTCGGTCGCGGCGACCCGGTCGGCCTCCCGCAGCGCGTTGATGTTCGCACCGTGGTTGGCTCCCGGCGCGACGTAGAGCGCCGAGTCCCGGCTGCCCTTGCCCAGTCGGAACGGTTCGGCGCGCCACGGGTCGTTCTCACCGTTCACGAACAGCATCCGCGAGGAGTGGTTCCGCACCCAGCGGTCGATGTCGCGCATCGCGTTGCGCTCGAAGCGCATCGGGATCTCCCGGGGCACGAAGGTGCGCGGCTCGTTGATGCCCGGGTAGCGCAGCAGGTCGTCCACGTGCGGGGTCTTCACGCTGGGCTGACCGAGTTGGGTGCCGGCCTGGTAGAAGTACGGCACGTACGGGGTCATGCCCTGGTCTGAGTAGAACGAGAAGCCGCTGACCCGCTCGATGAACTGGTACAGCTCCTCGGTGGTGGCGTCCCGGCCCGGCACGGTCGGGCAGTCGGACACCCGCTGGTACTGCCAGAACGCCCAGGACAGGTCCAGCACGGCCACCTCGAAGGCGCGGTCGGCCGAGCCGACGAGGTCGAACGTCCAGCCCTTGTCGGCCGCCTCCTTCTCGTAGCGGGCGACCATCTCGTCACGGCGCTTCAGCGACTCCCGCTCGACGCCCGCCAGCGCGGCGCGGCACTCGGGCGTGCCGACGTTCGCGAGGAAGCGGTCGTAGGCGGAGTCCTCGTTGTTGTCCACGTTGTTGGGCGCCACGTACGCGACCGTGCCGGCCATGTCGTGCGGGTAGAAGCGGCGGTAGTACGTCGCCGTCATGCCGCCCTTGCTGCCGCCGGTGGAGATCCAGTTGCGGGTGTAGACCGGGCTCAGCGCGCGGTAGATGCGGTGCTGGTCGCTGGCGGCCTGCCAGATGTCCAGCTTCGTCCAGTCGGCGGGCTGGGGGCGCGAGGGCGTGAAGAACCGGTACTCCATCGACACCTGGTTGCCGTCGATGATCCGCGTCGGTTCGCTGCGGGCCGGGTTGGTGTTCAGCCCGTAGCCGGAGGTGAAGAAGACGGTCGGTCGCTTCTCCGACTTGTGCAGGACGGTGATCCGCTGCTTGAAGGTGCCCTTCTTCGGCTTCCGGTGGTCCACCGGCTGCTCGTAGTCGAGCACGAAGAAGCGGTAGCCCTCGACCGGCTTCTCCTCGATCAGGGACATCCCCTTGATCTTCAGCAGCCGGTCCTTGATGTCGGCCTGCCCGCCGGCCGCGCCGGCGGAGGCGGTGCCGAGGCCGGTGGCGCCTATGAGCACCACGAGCGACAGCAGCCATCTGAGCGTTTTGCGCATGCGTGACTCCCCGGTTCCCCTGGGTGTGGGTCGCCCTGGCGCCTTGTGTGGCAAGGGCGTTGGTCGCCGGGAAACCTACCTTCGCGGATGCGCCGGGCACCACCCCCGGGCTTCGGGAGGCCCTACGCTGCGGTCATGGAACGCGACGGAGATTCGGGTGAACCGGGTGAACCGGGTGGACCGGGTGAGGAAGCCGGCTCCCGCCGGCCGTTGGCGACGGGCCCCCGGCAGATGGCGCTGCTGGACTTCGACACACGGTCCGCGGAGGACACGCGGCAGGCCGGGTACGCGCTGGTGACGCTGTGGCACGGGGAACGGCTGCTGCTGGTCCGCGTACGCGGCCGGGACTGCTGGGAGCTGCCGGGCGGCCGGCTGGAGCCGGGCGAGACGGCACGGCAGGCGGCCGCGCGCGAACTGCGCGAGGAGACCGGCGAGTTCGTCGCCGAGGCGAAGCTGCGCTTCCTCGGCTACGCCACCACGTCGCTCGGGCCGGAGCGGCGGGTGCTGCTGGGGGCGCTGTTCGGGGCGGAGGTCGCCGAGGCCCCGGGCAGGTTCACCGCCAACGACGAGATCAGCGAGGTGCGCTGGTGGGACGGTCTGGAGGCACTGCCCCGCCTCCAGACCGTCGACACCCACCTCGCCTCGCTCACCCGCCGCGAGTGGCCGCGCTGAGCCCCTTCGGCGCTGCCCGACGGCGGAGCCGTCAGCGGTCGGCCGCCGCCGGCACCAGCGCGCCCGTGAAGGTGTGCCACAGCTTGGCGTAGCGGCCGTCGGCGGCGAGCAGTTCGGCGTGGGTGCCGTCCTCCACGACGCGACCGTGGTCCAGTACGACCACCCGGTCGGCGCGGGCGGCGGTGGTCAGCCGGTGGGCGACGACCAGGGTGGTGCGCCGCCCGGCGAGCCGGTCGGTCGCCTGGTTCACCAGTGCCTCGGTCGCCAGGTCCAGGGCGGCCGTGGCCTCGTCGAGCAACAGGATGTCGGGCTGGACGAGTTCGGCCCGGGCGAGCGCGATGAGCTGCCGCTGGCCGGCGGACAGGTTGCGGCCGCGCTCGTCGACCGGGTGGAGGTAGCCGCCGGCGAGCGAGGCGATCATGTCGTGCGCGCCCACCGCCCGTGCGGCGGACTCGACTTCGGCGTCGCTCGCGTCCGGCCGGCCGTAGGCGATGGCGTCCCGGACCGTGCCGGGGAAGAGGTAGGACTCCTGCGGCACGACGCCCAGCCGGTGCCGGTAGGCGGTGAGGTCCAGCTCGCGGAGGTCCCGGCCGTCGACGCGGACCGCGCCCGAGGTGGGGTCGTAGTAGCGGGCGACGAGCTTGACCAGGGTGGACTTTCCGGCGCCGGTCTCGCCGACGAAGGCGACGGTCTGGCCGGCGGGTATCACCAGGTCGACGCCGCTGAGCGCCTGCTCGTCGCCGTCGGAGGTGGCGTAGCGGAAGTGCACGTCCTCGAAGGTGATCTCACCGCGCAGCGCGGGCACCCGCATGGCGGCGCCGTCGCTCGGCGTGCTGGTCTCCTCGCGCAGCAGCTCCTGGATGCGGCGCAGCGACACGGCGGCCTGCTGGTAGCCGTCGAACACCTGGGAGAGCTGCTGCACGGGGGCGAAGAACAGCTCGATGTACAGCAGGTAGGCGACCAGCGCGCCGACGGTGAGCGTGCCCGCGCTGACCCGCCCGGCGCCGACGACCAGCACGGCGGCGGTCGCCACCGAGGCGAGCAGCTGCACAAACGGGAAGTAGACCGAGATCAGCCACTGGCCGCGCACCCGCGCCCGGCGGTAGCCGTCGCTGCGTTCGGTGAAGCGGTCGGTGCCGAGGTCCTCCCGGCGGAAGGCCTGCATGATGCGCAGGCCCGCGACGGACTCCTGGAGGTCGGCGTTCACGACGCTGACCCGCTCCCGCGCCAGCTCGTAGGCGCGCACACTGTGCCGGCGGAAGAAGATCGTGCCGATGACCAGCGGCGGCAGCGTGGCGAAGACGACCAGCGCGAGCTGGACGTCGATCACCAGCAGGGCGGCCAGGATGCCCACGAAGGTGAGCAGCGAGACCACGGCGGTGACCAGGCCGGTCTGGAGGAACGTGGACAGGGCGTCCACGTCGGTGGTCATGCGGGTCATCAGGGCGCCGGTGAGGTGCCGCTCGTAGTAGTCCAGGCCGAGCCGCTGGAACTGGGCGAAGATCTTCAGGCGCAGGGCGTAGAGCACCCGTTCCCCGGTACGGCCGGTCAGCCGCATGCCGGCGAACTGCGCGGCCCACTGCACGAACACCACCAGCAGGGCCATCCCGGCAGCCGCCCAGACCGCGCCCAGCGCGGCCCGCTCGACGCCGTCGTCGATGCCCCGGCGGATCAGCACCGGGAGCAGCAGCATCAGCAGCGCGTCGACGGCGACAAAGCCGAGCGCCAGGGTCAGCGGGCGGCCGAAGCCGCGCAGCAGCCGGCGCAGGCCGTAGGACTCCTCGCGGCGGACGGCGGCGCTCTCGTCGACGTCCGGCGCGTCCGTGGCCGGCGGCAGGGCGGCGACCTTGGCCAGCAGCTCGGGGCTGCCGGGCAGCGAGCCGAGCTCGGCGCCGAAGCCGCCCGGGCGGCCGGACTGCGCGGCGGCCACCCCCGCGGCCCCCCGGCCGGCGCCGTCGGTCGACTCCGCGGCGCCGTCGCCGCGGACCCACAGCTCGGGCGTCACGCCGTCGACCGTGCGCTGCTGGTCGTGGCCCGCCTGACCGGCCTGGCCGGCCGGGTCGCGCTCGACGTCGCCCAGCTCGTCGGGGTCGGTGAGCAGCCGCCGGTAGAGCGGGCAGCGGGCGGTCAGCTCCTCGTGCGTGCCGGTGTCGACGAGGCGGCCGCCGTCGAGGACGGCGATGCGGTCGGCCAGCGCCAGCGTGGACTGCCGGTGGGCGATGAGCAGCGTGGTGCGGCCGGCCATGACGCCGCGCAGCGCCTCGTGGATCTCGTGCTCGATGCGGGCGTCGACGGCCGAGGTGGCGTCGTCGAGCAGCAGCAGCCGCGGGTTGGCGAGGATGGCGCGGGCGAGGGCGATGCGCTGCCGCTGGCCGCCGGAGAGGCTGAGCCCCTGCTCGCCGACGCGGGTGTCGTAGCCCTCGGGCAGCTCGGAGATGAAGCCCTCGGCCTGGGCGGCCCTGGCGGCGGCGCGGATCTGCTCGTCGGTGGCGTCCGGGACGCCGAAGGCGATGTTCTCCCGGACGGAGTCGGAGAACAGGAAGCTGTTCTCCGGGACGATGCCGATCGCCGCGCGCAGCGAGTCGAGGCTGAGGTCGCGGACGTCGTGCCCGCCGACCCGGACGGCACCGCCGCTGACGTCGTAGTAGCGCGGCAGCAGCATGGAGACCGTGGACTTGCCGCTGCCGCTGGTGCCGACGACGGCGACCGTCTCGCCCGGCTCGATGCGCAGGCTGAACCCGCTGAGCACCGGACGGTCGGCGCTGTAGCCGTAGGTGACGTCGTCGAACTCCACGGAGGCGGCGGCGTCGGCGGGCAGCTCCACGGCGTCGGACCGCTCGGACATCTGCGGCTCGGTGTCCACCAGCTCGAAGATGCGCTCCACGCCCGCGCGGGCCTGCTGGCCGATGGTGAGCATCATGGCCAGCATCCGGACCGGGCCGACCAGCTGCGCGAGGTAGGTGGAGAAGGCGACGAACGTGCCCAGCGTGATCTGGCCGCGTACCGCCATCCAGCCGCCGAGCGCCAGCATCGCGACCTGACCGAAGGACGGCACGGCCTGGAGCGCCGGGGTGTAGCGCGCGTTCAGCCGGACCGTCCGGAGCCGGGCGGCGAACAGCTCACGGCCGGCGGAGCGCAGCTTGCCGCCCTCCTGCTCCTCCTGGCCGAAGCCCTTGACGACCCGGACACCGGTGACGGAGCCGTCGACCACCGAGGCGACCTGGCCGGCCTGCTGCTGGGCGTACCAGGTGGCGGGGAAGAGGCGGGTGCGGGTGTGGTTGGCGATCCACCAGAGCGTGGGGAAGACCGCCAGCGAGACGACCGTGAGCAGCGGTGACAGGATCACCATCACCACCAGCGCCACCGCGAACAGCAGCACGTTGCCGATCATCATCGGCAGCATGAACAGCAGGCTCTGCACCAACTGGAGGTCGCTGGTGCCGCGCCCGACGACCTGGCCCGTGGACAGCTCGTCCTGCCGGCGGCCGTCGAGCCGCATGATCGCCCGGTACATGTCGGTGCGCAGGTCGTGCTGGACGTCCAGGGCGAGCTTGCCGCCGTAGTAGCGGCGCAGGTAGGTCAGCCCGTAGACCAGCAGCGCGGAGCCGAGGAGCAGCGTGATCCACACGCCGATGCCCTCGCCGCCGCGGCCGTCGGCGACCTGGTCGATCACGGCCTTGGTGATCAGCGGGACGAGCGCCATGACGCCCATGCCGGCGAGCGACGCGCCGAGGGCGAGAACCACGTTCCGCCGGTAGCGGAGGCAGTACGCCGTCAGCCTTCTGGCCCAGCCCGGCCGCTGCTCCCCCGTCTCCGTCCCCTTCACTTGCCTGCCCCACCCCTTGCTGTGCTTCTGGGCTTGTCGCCGCTGTGCGTCTGGTACTGCCGGACGCTGCAACACCGCCGCACGCCGATTCATTCCGGTTCATTCCGGCGGCGCCGCGGGGAGGGGACGAG
>NZ_WMLF01000159.1 GCF_014156695.1 Streptomyces durbertensis
GTGCGGGTGGTGCCAAGGGCGCGCGGGGAATGCGCGCGGGGGTGTCAGTCGAGGAGTTCGTCGGTGCGCACGGCGTGCCCGGCGTGGTGTTCCGGCAGCACCCGGCCGAAGAGCTGGCGGGTGCGGGCGGGGCTGCCGACGACGCCGGGGCGCTCGCTGTAGGCGAATATCGCCGAGTGCCGGTCGCGTTCGCCGGCGACGGGGCTGACGCGGTGCAACGAGTAGCGTCCCTTGAAGAGTTGGAGGTCGCCGGGGCGCAGCGGAAGGCGGCGCACGAGGCGCCGGCCGCCGCCGGTGATGACGTCCCGGACGTCGTCGAAGTTCTCCGACTCGGCCGTGCGGATGCCCGGGCAGTACTCGAACTCACCTCCTGCGTCAGGCTGTTGGGTGAGCATGCTGACGGTGTACTCGTTGGTGTCGAAGTGCCAGGGGTGTTCCATGCCGGGCCGGACGACGTTGAGCACCAGGCCGGAGAGCGGGTCGGCGAGCGGATGCAGCCGGGGCAGCCCGAAGCACTCGGCGACGAACCGCCGGAACGCCTCGTCCCGGTAGAGCACGCTGATCAGCGCCTCGGCGGGGATGAGGTCGCGGGCGACAAAGGCGTTGCCGCGCCGGAAGGGGACGCGGCCCGGGTGGTCGGCGGGCAGGTCGGGGTCGACGTCGATGTTGTAGACGTTGACCGTCTCGACGTCGTAGTGCGCCCGGGGGGCGAGGTCGGCGCACTGCTCGCGCAGCGCCTCGTGCAGTTCGGGCCGGACGAAGTCCGTGAGGACGGTGCAGCCTTCGGCGGCGAGGTCGCGCCGGGCGTCGGCCACGACGCGGCGGACGCGTGCGCCGGCGGGGTCGGTCAGCGGGTACCGCTCGGTGTCGACGACCTCGTCCAGGGTCAGGGCAGGTGACGTGAGGGTGTGCGCGGGGGACGTGCTCATGACGTTCCTCTCGACGTGCTGGCCCCATCGTCCCGGGCCACGGGGGTCACTGTCGGTCGTGCGTGAACTACCCGCGGGTTTAGCACATGTGAGGTTGTCGTTTCAGCGCCGTCGCGACGTCTGTGACCGGTTGCACTGGCGGCGCCGGCTCAGATCCAGTACGGCGCCCGGGGCACGCGGCCGGCCCCGGCGACGGTCACCCCCTCCCCTGCCGTCCGCCCGGTGAGCCAGCCGAGCAGCGCGGCCCGGGTGCCGCTCAACTCCGCTCCTTCCATGCCCGGTCGGGCGTCGCGGCCCAGACGGGCGTCGAGGGCGGCGTCGGCGGCGGTGATCCGCAGGGCGGGGGTGTCGTCGCGGGCGGCGAGGGTGGTGAGGATGTCGTGGAGTATCCAGTCGGTGGCGGCGCCGGGGACGTCGGCGAAGGTGTAGCCGGCGTCCAGGTCCACGTGGTGGACCTCCAACTCCCGCAGCCGGATGCCGACAAGCCGCTCGGCGGTGCACCATTCGCCGGTCCGGGGCCGAACCGGTGTGCGCCAGCCCGCCGGGGGCAGCGCGCGCACGTCGGCGCGGAGGTGTTCGGCGGTCGCGCGGATGTCGGCCGCGAGTGCGGGGGCGGAGCGTCCGGCGCCGGCTTCGATCTCGGCGGCCCGGGCGGCCATGCTGGCGTACTGCGGTGTCGGCTCGCCGGTCCGTGCCCAGTGCAGGAGTCGGCGGAGGCTGTCGGCGGCCCTGGCGAGGTGGCTGAGGACGTGGCCGCGCGTCCAGGGCGGCACAAGCGACGGGTGGGGCAGGTCGTTGTCGGTGAACCGGTCGACGGTGGTGAGCAGTCGGCGTGTGGACTCCTCGACGGCTTCGCACAGTTCCTCGCGTCGCATCGACTCACATCTTCCGTCATGCGGGATCATCTGTCCGCCATACGATAGTCACGCGCGCCCGAACGGGGTAGTCCCACCGGACGGCGGTGTGGGTGCATCCGTCGGGGCGTGGCGGCCGGAAGCATGGGCAGGGACACCCACACGCCACCCACGGGCGGTGCCCTGGAAGGACGGAACCCTATGCGGACGGACGAGAACACGGCCGAGGTCGTGGTGGTCGGCGCCGGCATGGCCGGCCTCGCCTGCGCACAGGACCTGCTCGCGGCCGGCGTCGCGGTCCGCGTCCTGGAAGCGTCGGACGGGGTGGGTGGCCGGATGCGCAGCGACCGCGTGGAAGGCTTCACCGTCGACCGCGGCTTTCAGCTGTTCAACACGTCCTATCCCCAGGTGCGCGGGCGTCTTCCGCTGCGGGAGCTCGACCTGTGCGCGTTCGGCGCCGGGATGGTCGTGCACACGCCCGAGGGGCGGCGACGGTTCGTCGACCCCACCCGGCGGCCTGGCGAGACGGCCGACCTGCTGCCCGGCCGGCTCGCCTCGGGCCGCGACCTGCTGGCGCTCGGCGCGCTGTCGGCGCGGGACATGCTGGCCCCGGCGTCGCTGGTCCGTGGCGGGCGGGAACGCACCACCCGTGCGGCGCTCGCGGCGGCCGGGTTCTCGGACGACTTCGTCGAGCGGTTCTTCCGGCCGTTCCTCTCCGGGGTCTTCCTGGAGGACGAGTTGGAGACCTCCAGCCGGATGTTCCACCTGGTGTGGCGCTCCATGCTGCGCGGCACGCCCTGTCTGCCGATGAACGGCATCGGGGTGGTTCCCGAGCGGCTGGCCGCCGAACTCCCGCCCGAGACCGTGCGCTTGGAGACTCCCGTGCGGTCGCTGACCGACGACGGCGTGCTGCTGGCCGACGGCACCGAACTGCCGGCCGCCGCCGTGGTCGTCGCGGCCGGGCCGGAGGCGGCGTCGGCCCTGCTGCCCGGGCTTCGGGTGCCCGACTACCGGGTGGTGACGACCTACTACCACGCCACCGACCGGCGGCCGCTGGACGAGCCGATGCTTGTCCTGGACTCGGACCGCCGCTTCCTCAACTCGTGTGTGCTCAGCGAGATCTCCCCCGTCTACGCGCCGCCCGGCCGGCACCTGGTGGCCACCTCGGTGCTCAGGGAGCCGGGCCCGGGGACGGAGGCGGACCTGCGTGCCGCGCTCGCCGAGGTGTACCGGACGGACACCTCGACATGGCAGACCCTCACGACCCGTACCGTGCCCGACGCGCTTCCGGTGATGACCCCGCCGCTCCCGCTGACCCGGCGGGCACGGGTCGCGCCCGGCAGGTTCGTGTGCGGCGACCACCGGGCCACCGGCTCGGTCCAGGGCGCGCTCGCGTCCGGCGCGCGGGCCGCCCGCGAGGTCCTGTCGGAACGGCTCGGTGTCGCGTGAACCGGCGGCGCCGGGAAGCGGGGAGGGCCGAGCGGGCCGGCGGGCCGTCACGGCGGCGCCGCGCCCCTGCCCTTCTCCTGTTGGAGGAGTTCCGGCAGGTCGGAGAGGCGGTCGAGTCCGGCGACCGGGCGGGACGTGCGCGGGTTGCCCTCCAGCAGCGCGCGGTGGCGGTGCAGGAAGGCCCAGTAGCCGGCGGTGTAGGGGCAGGCGTCCTCCCCGACGCGCACCTTCGGCCGGTAGGCGCAGCCCTCGCAGAGGTCGCTCATGCGGTTGATGTAGGCGCCGCCGGACGTGTAGGGCTTGGTGGTCATGCGGCCGCCGTCGGCGTACTGCGACATGCCCACCACGTTCGGCACCATGACCCAGTCGTAGCCGTCGACGAAGCTGCGGTGGAACCAGTCGGTGACCTCGGCCGGATGCCAGCCGCGCTGGAGGGCGTGGCCGCCCAGGACCATGAGGCGCGGGATGTGGTGGGTCCACCCCGTGTCCCGCACCTGCGCCAGCACGGTGCTCAGGCAACGGGCGGTGACGGTGTCGGCGTCGAGGTCCCGGAACCAGTCGGGTACCGGGGCGCGGTGCCGGAGGCCGTTGTGCCGCCGGTAGCGCTCGCCGAAGTGCCAGTAGAGCTGCCAGACGTACTCCCGCCAGCCGGCGACCTGGCGAACGAAGCCCTCGACGCTGTTCAACGGCGCGCGACCGGCACGCCACTCCTGTTCGGCCCGCTCGACGCACTCGGCCGGGTCGAGCAGCCCGAGGTTGAGGGAGGCCGACAGCAGGCTGTGGCTCATCACCGGGTCGGCGGCCAGCATGGCGTCCTCGTGCGCGCCGAAGCCGGCCAGCCGGTGGGTGGTGAAGCGGCGGAGCGCGGCCAGCGCCTCCCGGCGGGTGGCGGGGAAGCGGCGCGGGCCGTCGCGGCCGACAAACGAGACCTCACCGGAGCGTTCCCACCGGTCGAGGTCGTGCCGCACCTCCTCGTCGATGCTGTCCTCCCGGGGCCGGTAGGGCGCCGGGACGTCCAGGGTCCGCGCGCCGGCCGGGGGCGGTTCGCGGTTCTCCCGGTCGAGGTTCCACCGTCCGCCGGCGGGCTGGTCGCCTTCCATCAGCAGGTCGTGCTCGCGCCGCACCCAGCGGTAGAAGTGCTCCTGCCGCAGGGCCCGTTCACCGCGGTCCGCCGCCCAGCGGGCGAACGCGTCGTGCGGGACGAGGAAGCCGGCGGCGGGCAGGACCGTGGTGGCGGGGCGGTCGCGCACCAGGCGGAGCGCGGCCCAGGAGGTCGGGTGCCGGACGGTGAGCGGCCGGTCGCCGGCGGCGCGTTCCAGTCCTTCACGGTAGGTCTCCGCGCGCACGTAGTGGACCCGGTCGCCCAGCTCCGCGGCGCGGTGCCGCATGGCCGACAGCACGAGGTGGGCCTTGGCGCGGTGGAAGCGCCGGCGCCGCAGCACCGACCGGGCCTCGATCATCAGGACCGGCGCGTCGCGATCCGGCCCCGACCCGCCGGGCGTCAGGAAGTGCGGGCCGAGCTGGTCGCCGAAGAGCCAGTGCCACGTCTTGGCCACCCGTTCCTCCACCTCTTGCCGTCGGTGTGCTCGGAGCCAGCTTGGCGGCTGGGCGCGGCCTGCGGCGGAGGGCGCGCCCGGCTGTTCTATAGGCTGAGTCGCGTGGTGGAGGCGGAGAACGGTGAGGGCTCGCGGGAGCAGCCGGGACGGGACGAGGGGTTGGCGGACCTCCAGGCGCTTGCCGTACGCATGCGCCGGATGAACGGGGAGATCAACCGGCTGGTCCACGGTTTTGCCGCCGTCCAGGGGCTGCACCCGACCGACGTGCACGCGCTCGCGGCGATCCTCGACGCGGAGGAGCCGATGACCCCGACCCGGTTGCGGGAGCGGCTGGGCCTCACCTCCGGCGCGGTGACCGCGTGTCTGGACAGGCTGGAGCGGGCCGGGCACGTGCGCCGCGTCCGGGAGAGCGCCGACCGGCGGGTGGTCCACCTCTACTACGAGCAGCAGGCGCAGCCGGCGGCGCGGCGGCACTTCGCGCCGCTGGCCGACGCGGCCCGGGCGGCGCGGGCGACGCTCGCGCCGGGCGAGTTGGCCGTGGTGCTGCGGTTCCTGGACGCGATGAACGAGGAGCTGTCGACGACCCGCCCGCCGCGCGACTGAGCCGACCCCGACACCCCGGCGCCCCCGGCCTCACAACCGGTTCGATTACAAGATAACTTCATCATCGAGATTGTTTACTGTCGAGATACACCGTCCTCATGGAGAGAACGATGTCCGGTACCACCCGCTGGGCGCGGCGCCTGGCGCCGCTGTTGCTGATCCTGTTGTGGCTGGGCGTGGGCGGCGGCCTCGGCCCCTACGCCGGCAAGCTGAGCGAGGTCGCCACCAACGACCAGGCCGCGTTCCTGCCCCAGAACGCCGAGTCCACCCGCGTGCTGGAGGAGCAGAAGGGCTTCGAGCGCTCGGAGAGCGTGCCGGCGATCGTGGTGTGGACCGTCGAGGGCGACGGCCGGGTCAGCGCCGAGCAGCGGGACGCGGCGCAGCGCGCGCTCGCCTCCCTCGCGGAGGCGGACGGCGTCGTGGAACGCCCCTCACCCGCCCTGCCGTCCGAGGACGGGAAGGCGCTCCAGGGCATCGTCCCGCTCGACCCGGACCTGGACGAGGGGCTGGGCGAGGTGCTGGACGAGGTGCGTGCCGCCGCCGAGGAGGTGCCGGGAACCACCGTGGGGATCGCCGGCCCGGCCGCCACCCAGGCCGACCTGGGCGACGCGTTCGCCGGCATCGACGGACTGCTGCTCGGGGTCGCCCTGACCGCCGTGCTGCTCATCCTGCTGCTGGTCTACCGCAGCGTGCTGCTGCCCTTTGTGATCATCCTCGGTTCGGTGTTCGCGCTCGGCCTGGCCAGCGGCGTGGTCTACGCCCTGGCCGACCGGGACGTGCTGCGGGTGGACGGCCAGGTCCAGGGCATCCTCTTCATCCTGGTCATCGGCGCCGCGACGGACTACGCCCTGCTGGTCAGCGCCCGCTTCCGTGAGGAACTCACCCACCAGGACGACCGGTTCACCGCCGTCCTCACCGCCGTGCGCCGGTCGGCGGGCGCCATCGCCGCCAGCGCCGGCACTGTCGCGCTCGGGTTGCTCGCCCTGCTGCTCAGCGATCTGACGAACAACCGGGCGCTCGGACCGGTCGGCGCGATCGGCATCGCCTGCGCGGTGGTCAGCGTGCTGACCTGGCTGCCCGCCGTCCTGCTGCTGCTCGGCCGGGCGGCCTACTGGCCGGCGAAGCCCGCCCCCACCGAGGGCGGCGCCAGGGGCGTGTGGGTCCGGGTCGCGGCACTCGTCGACCGGGCGCCGCGCAAGGTGTGGGCCGTCACGACGGTGGTCCTGCTGGCCTTCGCCGCCTTCTCGCCGACGCTCACCTCCAAGGGCGTGCCGCTGGACGAGATCTTCGTCAACGACGCGCCCTCGGTCGCCGCCCAGCAGCGGCTGGGCGAGCACTTCCCCGGCGGCTCGGGCACCCCGGCCGTGGTCACCGCCGAAGCGGACAGCCTGGACCAGGTGGCCGCCGAGGCCGAGCGGGTGGACGGCGTCGCCGCCGTCTCCCCCACGACCGCCACCGGCCGCCCCGACGGCGAACCGCTTGTCGTGGACGGCCGGGCCCGCCTCGACGTCACACTCCAGGACGCCGCCGACACCGAGGCCGCCCGGCAGACCGTCGTCCGGCTGCGCGACGCGCTCCACCCGCTGCCCGACGCGAACGCCCTGGTCGGCGGCTACACGGCACAGCAGTACGACACCTTCAGCACCGCGCAGCGCGACCGGACGCTGATCATCCCCGTCGTGCTGGTGACCATCCTGCTTGTGCTCTTCTGGCTGCTGCGCTCGGTTGTCACACCGATCCTGCTGGTGGCCACGGTCGCGCTGAACTTCCTGGCCACCCTGGGCATCGCCGCCCTGGTCTTCGAGCACGTGCTCGGCTTCACCGGCACCGACCCTGCCGTGCCGCTGTACGGCTTTGTGTTCCTCGTCGCGCTCGGCGTGGACTACAACATCTTCCTCATGTCCCGGGTGCGGGAGGAGTCGCTGACGGTCGGCGTCCGGCAGGGCGTGCTGCGGGGCCTGATCACGACGGGCGGGGTCATCACCTCGGCGGGTGTCGTGCTGGCGGCGACGTTCGCCGCGCTGTCGGTGATCCCGCTCGCGTTCCTGGTGCAGATCTCCTTCATCGTCGCGTTCGGCGTGCTGATGGACACCCTCGTGGTGCGCTCGCTGCTCGTCCCGGCGCTGGTGCGGGACCTGGGCCGGCGCGCCTGGTGGCCGGGCGCGCTCAGCCGTCCGGCGGCGGAACGGCCGGCGGCTGAACGACCCGCGGGCGAGCGGCCGGCGGCGGAACGGCCGGCGGGCGACGCCTGAGACACGGGCCGGCGGCCTCCCCGGTGGGGAGACCGCCGGTGTGTTCACCTACGGGCGGGGGGTCAGTGCTCCTGGTGTGCGGCGCGCTTGCCCTTGCCCTTTCCCTTGTCCGGGTCGCCGGGCCGGTTGTGGAGCGTCACGGTCTTGCTCTCCGACTGGCCGGCGTCCAGCGCGTACGGTCCGCTGACCGGGCGAGGCGGCATCAGGTAGCCCTCGGGGACGGCCGTCTCGCGCAGGTAGTACGAGCCGGTGGGAAGGTCCTCGAAGACACACTCGCCCGCGTCGTCGGTGGCGCAGCCCGCGTCGACGCGTTCGTCCGGGTTGCCGCCGCGGGTCTGGAGGCCGGGCCGGCCGTTGGTCTCCCGCCACAGTTCGAAGACCGCGCCGGCCAGCGGGTCACCGGTCTTCAGGTCCCGCTTGAGCACGGTCAGCGTGGCGGTGCCGTCCTCCTCGGTCTCCCGGTTGTACGCGGTGACGCCGACACCGGTGACCGCGTTCTCGCGGTCGAGCACCAGCGGCCCGAAGACGGCCGGGTCGGGCAGGTCGTAGCCGTCGGGGGCGGTCACCTCCTGCCAGTAGTAGGTGCCGAGTTCGACGGTGTCGCCGCAGCGGCCCTCGTTGTCGGTCTCGCAGGTCGGGCCGACCCGGGTGTCGGGGTTCATGCCACCGGTCTGGAGGCCCTCCCGGCCGTTGGTCTCCCGCCACAGCTGGAACACGGCGCCGGCCAGCGGCTCCTCGGTGTCCGCGTCCAACTTCAGGACGGTGACCTCGCCGCGCTCGTCGGG
This sequence comes from Streptomyces durbertensis, assembly GCF_014156695.1. Classification (GTDB taxonomy): domain Bacteria; phylum Actinomycetota; class Actinomycetes; order Streptomycetales; family Streptomycetaceae; genus Streptomyces; species Streptomyces durbertensis. The sequence goes on from NZ_WMLF01000159.1 coordinate 8,429, forward strand.
TACCTCGGTCTCCCGGTTGTACGCGGTGACGCCGACACCGGTGACGGCGTTCTCCTCGGTCAGCGTGAGGGGCCCGAAGACGGCCGGGTCGGGCAGGTCGTAGCCGTCCGGCGGCGCGAGCTCCTGCCAGTAGTAGGTGCCGGGTTCGACGGTGTCGCCGCAGCGGCCGTCGTCGTCGGTGACGCAGGCGTCGCCGACCCGGGTGTCCGGGTTCGTGCCGCCGGTCTGGAGGCCCTCCCGGCCGTTGGTCTCCCGCCACAGCTGGAACACCGCGCCGGCCAGCGGCTCCTCGTCCTCGGCGTCGCGCTTGGTCACGAACACCTCGCCGCGCGGCTGCGGCTGCTGGGCGCAGTCCGGCAGGTCGCCGAGGAACGGGTAGGCGTGGAACTCCTGCCCCGAGGGACCGGTGTCGCCGCCGTGGGTGACCGAACCGGTCGTGAAGAAACGGCCGTTGATGCCCGGCAGGGTGACCAGGGTCTGGCTGTCGCGGTTGCCGATCAGCACGCTGCCCTGGAACTGTCCGGTGCCGATCAGGTCGACCGTTCGGGCGTCGGGGAAGTTCCACAGCAGGCGCGGGCGCAGCTGGTTGAGCGGCGCGGTGTCGGCCAGTTCACCGCTGTAGGTGTTGATGGTGCGGCCGGTGCCGAGCAGGTTGACCAGGACGGTCGCCCCAGCGGGGATGTTGTCGAACCGCAGGCCCTGCTGCCGGCCGCTCGGCCCGACGAGGTCGAAGTCGACGTTGAAGACCTGGAGCATGGAGGTGCCGTCGCCGGTGAAGACGGTCGTCTCACCCTGGTTGACGGCGGTGCCGGTGGCGGTCCGGCCGGTGCCGTCGTCGCCGTACGCGTAGCAGCTGCTCGCGTCGGAGAGTTCGCCGCGCAGGTCCCGGTAGCGGGCGGTGGCGTCGGGGTCGGCGACCGTGCGGCCGGCCAGCACCGTGCCGGTGAGCGGGCCGCCGTGGCGGACGACGCCGCCCTCGGCGAGCAGCCGCTGACCGTCGGCCACGGTCACGGCGCCGCCGGTGACCAGCCAGTCCGAGCCGGCCGGCGGGGGGACGCGGGAGCCGACGCCGACCTCGCCGACGTTGTAGGCCGCGCCGCCGCGGCTCTTGTTCTGGTCGTAGCCGCCGAGCGTCACGACCAGGCCTTCGGCCTCGGCCGCGCCGCCGCGCACCCGGAAGTCGCCGCCGACGAAGATGTTGACGGCCTCGTCGCGTCCGGCGATCGGGCCGTTGTTGACCGGCGGGTGGACGTCCGGGCACGCCGGGCCGAGGCACGGTCCGAGCCCGCCGGGCAGCGGCGCCCGCACGCCGGGAAGCGACGCACCGGCGGCGGAGTCGGCGGTCCGGGCCGTCTTGCGGTCGTCCGCGCCGACGCTGTGCTGCGCGGTCGCGTACTGCGCGGAGGCCAGCAGCAGCGGCAGCGTGACCAGCACCGGCAGACGCCGGCGCAGGAAGGAACGCCACCGGCCTCGGGGCTGTCGGTCCGTCCGTCTTGCCATCGAGCACTCTCCAGAATCCGTTTGTCACACGAAGTGAAGGTGTGACCATTCACACCCGGATGGCGGGCCGACCGGCGGCGACACCCGCACGGGTCACTCCCGGGGCGGCACAACCACCCGAACGGCCGGGTCCGCCGGCCCGTCGCTCACCCCGCCGGACCACCCGCCTTTCCGACCGGCGGCCGAGCGGCTAGGAAGAAGGCCGGGGTCGGCTCCAACACCCCGCCGCGACAAGGGAGTAGGGATGCGCCGCACCTTCCGTCCGCCGCCTCGCGCCGGCGCTGCCCGCCGGATCGCCCCGAGACGGCCCGGCAGGTCGCCTGGCGCCGTCGCGGTCGCCGCCGCGGTCGCCGCAGCCCTGCTCGCCTGCGGCACCGTGCCGGCCGCCGGGAGCCCGGCGGCCGCCGGCGGCACCGCGGAGACGGCCGGCGGCACCACAGAGGAGGAGTGCACGGCCGCCACCGGCCCCTACCAGCGCCAGCTCGAAGCGCACCTGGGGCTGCCCGTCGACGGCCGGCAGTCCGACGCCGACTGCCGGGCCATCCGCGACTTCCAGCGCCGCCACCGACTCGACCCGGCGGACGGCTACGCCGGCGTGCCCGCCTACCGCATGATGCTCGTCGAGCAGGCGAAGGCCGAGCCGAACAAGGAGCGCCGCTGCCCGTCGGTCTCCCGCCGCACCACCTGCGTCGACCTGTCCCGGCAACTGCTGTGGGTGCAGACCGGCGCGAACGACCGGCTGGTCTTCGACGTGGTGCCGGTACGCACCGGGCGGCTGGAGCTGGAGACCCGGGGCGGGCTGCACCACGTCTACTGGCGCAACCGGCACCACCACTCCACGCTCTTCGACGTCCCCATGCCGTACGCCCAGTTCTTCGACGGGGGACAGGCCCTCCACGGCACCACGGAGAACCTCTTCGAAAGCGGCTCCGCCGGCTGCGTCAACCTCCACCACGCGGACGCGGCGAAGCTCTGGGACCTGCTCCAGCTCAACGACCGGGTGTTCGTCTTCGGCACAAAGCCCGGCACTCAGCCGCGTTCCCCGCGCCGCACCGTCGACGAGCGGGGGCGCTCGCTGCTGAGCGACGACGCACTCGTGGCCGAGGGCATGCGCGCCGACCGCCTCAACCGGCTGCGCGGCCACCTAGCGGAGGG
>NZ_WMLF01000016.1 GCF_014156695.1 Streptomyces durbertensis
CAACCGTGCGGCGGGTGGTCACCCGGCTGTGGGCGGAGCTGCTGGAGCTGGACGGTGTACCCGGTGACCGCCGCTTCTTCGACCTCGGCGGCAATTCCCTGTTGGTCGGCCGGCTCTTCGCCCGGCTGTGCGACCGGTTCCCCGACACCGGGCTGGAGGTCGCGGACCTCTTCGCCAACCCGACCGTGGACGACCAGGTCCGGCTGGTCACCACCCGCCTGGCCCCGCCGGTCAGCCCGTTGACAGAACCGACCACCCCGTCGCTCGCCGCGGACCGGGCCGCCCCCGTCCGTCCGTCCCGCCGCGAGGTGCGGCGTGCCCTTCGACTCGGAGACGACCGATGAAACACGACCAGCTGCCGAACGACGCGGCCAGTGACCCCAACGCGGTGGCCGTCGTCGGTCTCTCCTGCCGCTTCGGCCCCGCCACCTCCGCCGACCGTCTCTGGAAGCTGCTCGCCGAGGGAGGCAGCGGCATCCGGCGCTACTCGGACGAGGAGCTGGTGCGGATGGGCCACGACCCGGCCGTCGTGCGACGCCCCGGGTTCGTCCCGGCCGGAGTCGTCCTGGAGGAGGCGGACGCCTTCGACGCCGAGTTCTTCGGCTACAGCCCGTTGCACGCCGAATGGCTGGAACCGCAACAGCGGATACTGCTGGAGACGGCCTGGCACGCCCTGGAGGATGCCGGGTTCGCGCCTGACCGCACGGGGCTTCGCACCGCCGCGTACGTCTCGGTGGGGCAGCCCACGACACCGCCTGTCGGCATCACCGAGCTGGACGCCGCCGGGATGATCCGGTTCTCCTCCACCGACAAGGACTTCGCCGCCAACCGGATCTCCTACAAGCTCGGGCTGACCGGGCCGAGCATGACGGTCCAGACGGCCTGCTCCAGCGGCCTTGTCGGGGTGCACCTGGCGGTCGAGAGCCTGCTGGGGGAGGAGTGCGACCTGGCGGTCGTCGGAGCCGCCTCCCTGCATTTCCCGCAGGCCGGCTACCTGGCCGCGCCCGACATGATCCTCTCGCCGAGCGGTGAGTGCCGGCCGTTCGACGACACGTCCGACGGGACCCTCTTCGGCAACGGCACGGGCGCCGTGGTGCTGCGGCGGCTCGCCGACGCGGTCGCGGACGGCGACCCGATACGCGCGGTGATCAGAGGAAGCGCGGTCAACAACGACGGCGCCCGCAAGATGGACTACCACGCGCCCTCCCCCGAAGGGCAGGAGGCGGTTCTGCGTGAGGCGTTGGCCGTCGCCGGCGTCCCGGCTCACACCGTCGGCTATCTGGAGACCCACGGCACCGGTACCCCGCTGGGAGACCCGGTCGAGTACGCGGCACTCGACCGCGTCTACGGCGGTGACCGCGCCCACCCGGCGTCGATCGGCTCGGTCAAGAGCGTGCTGGGACACCTCAACACCGCGGCCGGCCTCGCGGGCCTCAGCAAGGCGGTGCTCGCCCTGGAACACGGTGTGGTGCCGCCCCAGCGGCCTTTCGGAACGCCCAACCGGCGGCTCGGCGGCACGGGAGGACTCCGGGTCGCCACCGAACCGGAGGCCTGGCCGGTGCCGGACGGCCCGCGCCGGGCGGCGGTGAGCTCGTTCGGTATCGGCGGCACCAACGCGCACGTGGTGCTGGAACAGGCGCCGAACCGGCGGGACACCGTCGGCGACGACCGGGCCGAGAACTCGCCCGACCACTGGATCGTGCTGTCGGCCCGGTCAGAGGACGCGCTGCGGCGGACGGCGCGGGAACTGGCCGAGTCACTGCGAGCGGTCGACGCACCGCCACTGGTGGACGTGGCACACACCCTGCGGGCCGGCCGGAGCCTCCACGCCGTGCGCGCCGCCGTCTCGGTCGGTTCGACGGCGGACCTGACCGAGTGGCTGGACCGTCTCGCGGACGCGGGCCCGGACACCGCGCTGACCGGGCTCGACGGGGCGTATCTCACATGGGTGCAGGGTGGCGAACTCCCCCCGGAAGAAGGCCGCAAGGGCCGTCGGGTCCGACTGCCCGGCTACCCGTTCGCCCGTCGGCGCTGGCCCCGCCACCCGGAGACCGTCGTCGGCCGGACCGCGTTGCCCTCCGACACCGCCCCTGCCGCCGCCACCGACGCCGACCCGGTCACCCGCACCGTGCGGCCCGAGGAGCCGCTTGCCGCCCACCACCTGGTCGGTGGGGTACCGGTGTTGCCGGCCGCCGCGCAGATCGACCTGGCGTTGACCTCGGCCCGACGCACCGGACGCTCACCCGTGGGCCTGGCCGACGTCTCCTTCCAGCGGTCCGTCGAGGTGCTGCTCCCGATCACGCTGACCGTGGAGCACGAGGACGGCCGGTTGCGCGTGGTCTCGGAACGGGCCCACGCCGAGGCACGCCCGCTGTACGACGCCGTCACCCCCCGACCCGCGCCGCTGGACCTGGCGGCGCTGCGCGCCGACCACCCCCACACCGCGCAACCCGACGACCTGTACCGCTACTTCGAAGCCAACGGCGTCGGCTACGGACCGGCCTTCCAGGTGCTGCGGGAGCTGCACCACGGCCCGGGCGGAGTGCTCACCAGGGTGGTGGCCGCGCCGGGCGCGCCCGCAGGGAGCACACTGTCGCCGGTGGTGCTCGACGGCGCGCTCCAGTCGGTGATCGGCTGTGTACTCCGCGAGGACCTGGGCGGCGAGACGTTCATCCCGTTCGCCGTGGACGAGCTGCGGACGTACGCCCCGCTGCCGGACGAGGCCTGGGTCCGGGTCCGCCCCCAACGCCTGGCCGGCGGCGGCCGGCGGGTCCGCAAGTACGACGTGTTCGTGGCGGCCGACGACGGCGCCGTGGTGCTGACGCTGGACGGGCTGGCTCTCCGCCCGACGGCCGCACCCACTCTCGCGGACGTCCACCTCTTCACCCCCGTCGAGGTGCCCTTCGAACCGGCCGGCGCCCGCGACGACCGGGTTGCGAGCGGTCCCCTGGTGCTGGTCGGGGACCCCACAGTGACGGGGGCCGGGGTGCTGGACGGCGTCGACCTGACGCTGCCGGAGCCCGCCGATCCCGAGGCCGCGGCCGCCACCGGCGCCGAGTTGGCCGACCTGCTGCCCGCGGACGGCCGCCCGACGATCGTCTGGCCCGTGACCGCCGCCAGGCAACCGAGGGACGCGGCTGCCGGCCCGGTGACCGCTCAGGCGTCCGCCGCGGCGGACGCCGGCCTCCGGATGCTCGCGCTGCTCCGCGCCCTGCTGCGGCCACTCGCTCGGCGGGGCGCCCGAATCGTCGTCCCCTGTCCGGCCGACAACAGCGAGGCGTCGGTCCAGGCCGCGGGTCTCGCGGCGGTCGGGCGTTCCCTCGCGGGTGAGAACCCCCGCTTCGAACTCGTGGTCGTCGCGCTCGGCGCACCCGGCTCCCCCGAAGCCGACACTGGGCGGGCCGGGCTGCGGAACGTGCTGGACGTCCTCGACCGCGGCGTGCCCGACTCCGGAGAACTTGTCGTCCGGCCGGCCGACGAGCACCCGCGAACGACCGTCCTGGCCGCGGTCGAGCCCCCGGCCCCCGGCGGGCCCGCCTTCCGCCGGGGAGGGCGCTACTGGCTGCACGGCATGGGCCGGCTGGCGGTGCTGCTCGCCGAGCATCTGCTGGACCGCTACGCCGCCCACGTGGTGCTGACCGGTCGCACCGCCGCCGACGGCGCGCGGGGCGCCGAGCTGCGCCGGCTCACCGAGCGGGCCGCTCGTACCGGCGGGTCGGTGGCCTACCTCAGCGTGGACGCCACGGACTTCGCGGCGGTTCGTCAGACGGCCGCGCGGATCGCCGCAGGCGGACCGGCGGTGAACGGCGTCCTGCACTGCGCGGGCACGCTGCGCGACGGCTACGTGCTGCGCAAGACGACGGCTGACGCGTCCGCGGTCATCGGACCCAAACTGGTGGGCGCGGCGGCGCTCGACGAGGCCACCGCCGCCTGGGACCTGGACTGCTTCGTGGTCCTGTCCTCGGTCTCCGGCGCCCTGGGCAGCGCCGGACAGGCCGACTACGCCTTCGCCAACGCCGCCGCCGACGAACTGGTCCGCCGGCGCGCCGCGAGCACCCGCTCAGGCCGCTCGCTGTCGGTCTGCTGGCCGTTCTGGGCCGACGGCGGCATGCGGGTCGACGGCCCCGCCCAGGAGGTGCTCGGTGCCCTCGGGATGCGCGCGCTGCCGACCGCGACCGGCCTCGCCGTGCTCGAACGCCTGCTGGCCGGCAGCGCGGCGGGCGACGCCCGGGAGGCCGGACCGGTCAGCCCGGTGGTGCTGTACGGCGACCGCGCGGCGCTGCTCGACTCCTTCCCGCTGCTCACCGAAAGCGAAGCCGGCCCCCGGCCGACGGTCGATGTCGCTGCCCCGGTCGAGGGCAGCCCGGCCGCGGACGGCACGGCCAGGCCCCGGTTGTCCGAGGCGCTGACCCGCAGACTGGTGGAGGTCGTCGCGGAGGCCACCCGTTCTCCGCTCGCCGAGGTGGCGCCGGAACGGCTCTTCGACGACCTGGGAATCGACTCACTGCTCGCCATCCGGGTCGTCGAACTGCTGGAGGCGGACTTCGGGAGGCTTTCCAAGACGCTGCTCTTCGAGTGCCGCTCGGTGGCGGAACTCGCCGAGTACCTGCTGGCCGAGTATCCCGAGAGGTGCGCCGCGCTCGTCCCCGAGAGCGAGCCGGCCGCCGTTCCCGAGACCCCGCGGTCCTCCGACGCCGCGGTCGAGTCCCGAGCGCGCGCCCACGCGCCCACCCCGGGGGCCCAGGTCCAGCCCCGTGCCGCCGGTTCCGGGGCCGCCGGTTCCGGGGCCGACACCGCCGCTGCCGCCGGTCCGGGCTCCCGTTCCGAAGCGGTGGACCCGAGGGCAGTCGCCATCATCGGCGTCTCGGGACGCTTCCCCGAGGCTGACGGGCTGGAGGAGCTGTGGGAGAACCTGACCGCCGGTCGGGACAGCATCCGCGAGGTCCCGACCGACCGTTGGGACGCCGAGGCGATGTACGACCCGGACAAGACCCGGGTGGACCGGACCCACACCAAGTGGGGCGGATTCCTCGAAGGCGTCCAGGACTTCGACGCGCCGCTGTTCAACATCTCGCCGCGTGAGGCCGGCATCATCGACCCTCAGGCCCGACTGTTCCTGGAGAGTTGTTGGGCGGCGCTGGAGGACGCCGGATACACCCCTGACCGGCTGGTGTCGGCCGACGACCCGGTGTACCGGCGTGACGTCGGAGTCTTCGTCGGCGCCATGTACGGGGAGTACCAGCTCCACGAGGCCGAGGAACGGCTGCGCGGCAACCCGGTGCTGGCCAACAGCGCCTACTGGTCGATCGCCAACCGGGCGTCGTACTTCTTCGACTTCCAGGGACCGAGCGTCGCCGTCGACACCGCCTGCTCCTCGGCGCTGAGCGCGATCCATCTGGCGGTGGAGTCGCTGCGCGCGGGTAGCTGCCGGGTGGCTCTCGCCGGTGGCGTCAACGTCCTCATCCACCCCAACAAGTACTTCATGCTCGGCCAGGGCCGGTTCGCGTCCAGTGACGGTCGCTGCCGCAGCTTCGGCGCCGGCGGCGACGGCTACGTACCCGGCGAGGGAGTCGGGACCGTCGTGCTGAAGCCGTTGCGGGACGCGCTGCGCGACGGAGACCACATCCACGGCGTGGTGCGCGGCACGGCGGCCAACCACGGTGGTCGAACCAACGGCTACACCGTGCCCAACCCGCGGGCTCAGGCCGACCTCGTCACCAAGGCCCTGCGAGACGGCGGCCTGACCGCTGCCGACCTCGACTACGTGGAGACCCACGGGACCGGCACCTCCCTCGGCGACCCGATCGAGATCCGCGGTCTCGCGACGGCGTTCGCCCGGGACGGGGTCAAGGGAGACGGCGACCTGCCGATCGGCTCGGTGAAGTCGAACGTCGGACACCTGGAGTCCGCCGCCGGGTCGGTGGCGTTGACGAAGGTCCTCCTCCAGTTGCGCCACCGCACGCTGGTGCCGTCCCTGCACTGTGATCCGCCGAACCCGGAGATCGACTTCGACCGGGTCCCGTTCACCGTGCAACGCGGGGTCAAGAGCTGGGAGCCCCGGGACGGTTCGGGGCGCCCGCTGCGAGCCGGCATCAGCTCCTTCGGCGCCGGCGGCGGCAACGCGCACCTGGTCGTGGAGGAGGCACCCCGGCGCGGCCGGGAGGTCCGCGCCGCTCAGCGGGAGCCCCTGGTGCTGTTCCTGTCCGCACGCACCGCCGCGGCGCTCGCCGCGTACGCCCGCGAGCTGCGGGACCACCTGATCCGCGAGCGGGAACGTGGGCAGGAGCCCGACATCGCCGATGTCGTGCTGACCTTCGCGGTCGGACGAGTGGACCTCGCGCAGCGCGCGGCGCTGCCGGCCGACTCGTTCGACATGCTGCTGGCCGGGCTGGACGCCCTGGCGGAGAACCGGCAGCCACCGGCCCCACCGGTGAACGAGGTGGTGGCAGGCTGGCTCGCCGGCGGGCGGGTCGACCGTGCGGCGGCCTGCGGCGCCGCGACGACCGGGCGTCGGATTCCGCTGCCGCACTACCCGTTCGAGCGGGTCCGCTGTTGGTACGACCTGCAGATCAGCCACCTGCACCGGCAGGGCCTGGGCACCGTCTCCGCCGAGCCCGAGCTGGCCAGGGGCCATCTGCGCGACTTCGGTCGCCGACCGGCCACCGACGCCGCCCGCCCCATCGACGCTGCCAGTCCTGCCCGTCCCGCCGTCCCTGCTGGTCCTGCCAGCCCCGCACGTCCTGTCGGCCCGGTGGGCGTGCCGGCGCCCGCGCTCACGCTCCACGGCGCCGCCGCACCACTCAAGGCCACGTCACACCACCGGGAGAACCCACCGATGTCCGCTGACCGGAAGATCACTCTGCGCCAGCTCGCCCCGCCGGCCTCACCGGTGCCGACCAGCACCGTCTCGGCGGCCCCCGCGCGGCCGGCTCCCACACCGGCCGCCTCCTCCCCGGCCACCCCGGCCGGTGGGGTCGCCTCCCGCGGTGAGGAGGCTGTGGCCACGGAGATCGCCCGGCTCCTCGCCACCGTGCTCTACCTCGAACCCGACGAACTCGACATGGAGGCGACCTTCCTCACCCTCGGCGTCGACTCGATCCTCGGCGTGGAGTTCGTCGCCGCGGTGAACAAGGTCTACCCCGTCGACGTGAAGGCCACGGCACTGTACGACCACCCCACTCCCATGGCGTTCGCCCGGCACGTCGCCGGCCGGCGGGGAGCTCCCACCGACATGACTTCGCCGGGCGGGGCGGAGGTCCCCGCCCCGCCCGTCACCACCGTGACCGCCTCGTCGGCTCCGACGGGCGGGCCGGCGGTCGACGAGATCGCCGCGGTGCTGCGCGAGGAACTGGCGCGGACGCTGTACTGCGAGCCGGCCGACATCGACGACGAGGCGAGCTTCAACACCCTTGGCCTGGACTCGATCCTCGGCGTGGAGTTCGTGGCCTTCCTCAACCGGACCCATGGACTGGAGGAGAAGGCCGGTGTCCTCTACGACCATCCCAGCCTCGGCGCGCTCAGCCGCCACGTCGCGGCGCTCGCGACGACGGGGACACCACCGGTGCCCGAGCCCGCCGGGACCGCCGGTCCGCCGTCACCGCCGGTGGGCGGGCCCTCCGCCACGGACGTGGACGCGCTGCTGAACGCCGTACGTGAGAACCGACTGACGATCGAGCAGGCGCTCGCCCTGCTGCCGCCCCGGAACTGACCCACCCACGGCTCCTCCGCACTCCTCGCGAGCCCCGCCCAGCAGGCCGTCACCAAGGAAGAGAGAGATGACTCCCGACGAGATATTCGCCGTTGTCCGCAGGAACCTGCTCGAGGTGCTGCCGGATCTCGAAGAGGCCCAGGTCTCACTGGAACACAGCATGCGTGAGCTCGGCGCCAACTCCATCGACCGCATGGACGTGGTGATGGCCGTCCAGGACGATCTCGGCGTCAGGGTGCCGGCCTCGGCACTCACCCAGGCCAACGACCTGAGGTCGCTGGTCGCCGTACTGGGCGAGTACGTGTGAACGCGGCGGCACCGACCGGCGTCCGGCGACCGGTGGCGATCACCGGGGCCGCCGTCCTCGGGCCGCTCGGCGAGCGGCTGGAGGACTTCACCGCCGCGCTGCTCGCAGGCCGTAGCGCCGTCAGCCTGACGGCCACCGGGCCGCCCGGCCCCGCGGCCGAGCCCCCGCCGCTCGCCGCGCTGCGTGACTTCACCGTCGCCGGCTGGGCCGAGCGGCACCTCGCGGACCTGCCGGAGACGGCCGGCCTGCTCCGCCGGGTCGTCGGCCGGGCCGCGCTGCCGGCGCAGACGGGCGCCTGTGTGGCGTTGCGCGCGGTACTGGACGCGGGGCTGCCGCTCGGCCCGGGCGGTGAGGCGTGGGGGGAGCGCACCGCGCTGATCGTGGCCGGCGGTGGCCTTGCCCTGGCCCACCAGGCACGGAACGTACTGGGACACCACCTGTCCCCGGGCCGTGTGCGCCCCTCGTACGCGCTGACCCACCTGGACGTGGACGTGGTCGGCGCGGCGAGTGAGGTGTGCGGTGTGCGGGGGGAGGGCTGGGCGGTCGGTGGCGCCTCCGCCAGCGGAACGGCGGCGCTGATCCAGGGGGCCCGGGCGGTGGCCGCCGGCTGGGTCGAACGCGCCCTGGTGGTCGCCCCGGTGGCCGAGTTGTCACCGGCGGAGACCGAGGCGTTCCGACGCAGCGGCGCGATGGCCGACGAGTCGTGGCGCGACGAACCGACCCGGATGTGTCGGCCGTTCGACCGGGACCGCCAGGGGTTCGTGCGGGGCGAGGGCGCGGCCGCCGTCCTGCTGGAACTGCCGGACGCGGCGCGGAGCCGGGGAGTCGAGGTGCTGGCCGAGGTGGCCGGAGCCGGTCAACGACTCGACGCCCGGCGCGGCACCGAGCCGGACCGCGGGGGGCAGGTGGCCGCGATGCGCGCGGCACTGGACTCCGCCGGTCTCGCACCGGGGGACGTCGACTACGTCAACGCCCACGGCACCGGCTCGGTGGTGGGTGACGCCGTGGAGGCCGCCGCTCTGCTGGAGGTCTTCGGCGCGGCGAGCCCTCCGCTGGTCAACTCCACCAAGCCGCTGACGGGGCACTGCCTCACGGCGGCCGGCCTGGTGGAGGCGGTGGCGGTGGTCGGACAACTGCGGTCGGGCGCCTGCCACCCGAGCCCCAACGTCGACCACCCGATGGAGCCCGCGCTGTCACTGGTCGGGCCCGGAGCCGTGCACAGCCGGCCGCGCACCGCCGTCAGCAACAGCTTCGCGTTCGGCGGTGTCAACACCTCCGTCGTCCTGCGCCTCCCGCACGCGGCCCCGGTCCCCGACCTGACCCCCGACAAGCCCTGAAGCACTGACTGACCAACGGAGAACCCATGAAGCCGGTCGGAATCGAAGCCGTCAACACCTACTGCGGCGAGACGTACGTCGACGTACCCACGTTGTTCGCCGCGCGTCAGCTGGACGACAGCCGGATCGACAACCTGATGATGGCCCGCAAGAGCGTGGCGTTGCACTGCGAGGACGCCGTCTCGTTCGCGGTGAACGCCGCCAAGCCGATCGTGGACGCTCTTTCTCCGGAGGAGCGTGACCGGATCGAACTGCTGATCGTGGGCACGGAGTCCGGTGTCGACTTCGGCAAGTCGCTGGCCACCTACGTCCACGACCACCTGGGCCTGCCGCGGTCCTGCCGTCTCTTCGAGACCAAGCAGGCGTGCTACAGCGGTACAGCGGCGGCGCAGATGGCCGCCGGGGTGGTCGCCGCCAGCCCCTTCGACGGGGTGAAGGCGCTGGTGATCAGCAGCGACGTGGCCCGGCCCGTCCCGCACACCTACGTCGAGCCCAGCCAGGGTGCGGGCGCGGTCGCCATGCTGATCAGCGACGATCCGGCGGTGGCCGCCTTCGACCGGGGCGCCAACGGCTTCCACAGCTACGAGGTGATGGACACCTGCCGTCCCGACCCGGAGGCGGAGGCCGGCGACGTGGACCTGTCCCTGCTGACCTACATCGACTGCCTGAAGGGCTCGTTCACCGACTACGCCCGCAAGGTCGACGGCGCCGACCTGGTGGACAGCTTCGACCTGCTGGCCATGCACACCCCCTTCCCCGGGATGGTCAAGGGCGCCCACCGGGCGGTGTTGCGCAAGCTGAAGCGGATGTCGCCCCAGGCGATCGAGGAGGACTTCACCGCCCGGCTGTCCGCGGCGATCGAGTATCCGCGCCAGGTGGGCAACATCTACGCGGGAACCGTCTTCCTCGCGCTGGCCAGCACCATCGACAACGCCGTGCTGGACCGCGAGCGACGGGTGGGCGTGTTCTCCTACGGCTCGGGTTGCAGCTCGGAGTTCTACAGCGTGGTGGTCGGGCCGGAGTCCCAGCGTCGGGTGCGCTCCATGGGCATCCGGGAGGCGCTTGACGCGCGTTACGAACTGTCCGTCGACGAGTACGACGAGCTGCTCGCCGCGACCGCCGAACTCAAGTTCGGCGCACGTGAGTTCACCTTCGACCTGGACCGCTTCCCGCAGATCACCAAGGCGCGCTTCAGCGGCGAGCGTCCCCGGCTCGTACTGGAGGCCGTGCGCGACTACCACCGCGAGTACGTCTGGTTGGGAGGCGACCGATGAGCGGCCCCCGCGCGGTCGTCGTCAGCCGGGGCAGAGACCTGTTGCGGGTGGAGATGGCCCGGCCCCGGCAACGGAACCCGATCGACGACACGCTGCTGACCGAGCTGGCCGCCGCGCTGGACGAGGCCGAGGCCGATCCGGGGTGCCGCGTCCTCGTCCTCGGCGCACGCGGTGCGGACTTCTGCTCGGGCACCGACCTGTCCGGTGACCGGCCGGTGCCCGGCGACGGGCTCGCCGCCGGTGCGGAGCTGCCGTACTGGCGACTGCTCGACCGGCTGACCCGCAGCGAGCTCGTCACCGTCGCCGTGGTCGACGGTCGGGCGACCGCGGGTGGTGTGGGCCTTGCCGCGGCCTGCGACCTGGTGGTGGCGGGAGAGCGGGCGAGCTTCCGGCTGACCGAGATGCTGGTGGGACTCGTGCCGGCGATGGCACTGCCGTTCGTGGCCCGACGGGTCGGGGAGCAGCGTGCCTTCGCGGCCACCCTGCGCGCCGAGGAGTTCGACAGCGAGGCCGCACGGGCGGCCGGGCTGGCGGACCTGGTGGGCGCGGACGCCGAGCGCGTGCTGCGCCCGCTGCTTGCCGCGCTCGGCCGTACCGACCGGGCGACCACGGCGGCACTGAAGCGCTACCGGGCCCGGCTGTTCCCGCGTGACGAGCGGCTCGGGCACGACGCCTCGCACCTGCTGCTCGAACGATTCGCGGCTCCCGGCACCCGGGCCCTGCTGGACCGAGCCCAGGAGGCGGGGGCGGCATGACACCGACACACAGCGGAACAGCGCGGGGCGCGGCCTCCGCTCGGGCCCGCGACCGGGTGGAGGCCGACGCCCAGGTGGTCGAGCTGTCGTGGCGTGGTCCGGTGGCCGTGCTGCGGATGGCGGACCGGCAGGGGCGCAACACCTTCGGGCCGGCGCTCTGTCGTGGACTGGTCGACGCGGTCGGCCGGGCGGTGGCCGACAGCCGCAGTCGGGCCCTGCTCGTGACCGGCATGCCGGAACTGTTCTGCGCCGGCGGCTCGCAGCAGGAGCTCGTCAACTTCGCGCGAGGCGACGGGAGTTTCGACACCGACGACTTCTTCCGTGTGTTTCTCCGCTGTCCGCTGCCCGTGGTGGCGGGAGTGCAGGGCCACGCCATCGGCGGCGGCCTGGTCCTGGCGCTGTACGCGGACGCGGTCGTCCTCAGCGAACGGTCCGTCTACGCGGCCAACTTCATGCGTTACGGCTTCACGCCCGGCATGGGGGCCACCCATCTCCTGCCACACCGGTTCGGCCCCCAACTGGGCGGCGAGATGCTCTACACCGCCCGCAACTACCGGGGCGCCGAGCTGCGCGAGCGCGGGGTCCCCGTCCCGGTGACCGCACACGACAAGGTGGCGGAACGGGCCTACCAGCTCGCTCTCTCCATGACCGACGCCCCGCGAGCCTCGGTGGAACTGCTCAAGCGCGAGCTGGCGAAGCCGCTGCTGGACGCCACGGACGAGGCCATCGCCCGGGAGGCGGCGATGCACCGCACCTCCTTCCGCCTGCCCGAGGTGATGGACCGGATCGTCAGCGCCTACGGGGATCCGGGCCGTCCGGGCGGCTGACCGCGCCCGAGCCGGAGCACGCACACCCGCCGAAGAGCGGCCACCCATCGCCAACCCCTGACCGAACCGCCGACGCGAGGACCGCGAGAACTCATGGACGCCAAAGACATCCTCACCCGTTTCAAGGACGGCACACTGGACCGGGCCGACGCCGCCCGGGCCCTGCTGAGCGACGCGGCGCCCGCGGCGCGCGCCGCCGAGCCAGGCTCTCGGGGAACCTCCGAGTCCGCGTCGGACGCAGGGCCCGCGGGGGCCGCGCCGCCGGAACCCGTCGCGATCATCGGCTACAGCGCCCGGTTCCCCGGAGCCGGGGACGCCGACACCTTCTGGCGGCGCGTACTGGACGGTGACGACCTGGTCACCGAGGTGCCGGCGGAACGGTGGCGGGTTGAGGAGTTCTACGACCCGGACCCGGCCGCCGAAGGCCGGTCGGTGTCGCGCTGGGGCGCGTTTCTCGACGACGTCGACCAGTTCGACGCGGATTTCTTCCGGATGACCCCCCGGGAGGCGGAACTCACCGACCCGCAGGCCCGGTTGTTCCTCCAGGAGGCCTGGCGCGCGCTGGAACACGCTGGTCAGGACACCGGGGCGCTCGCCGGCGCACGATGCGGCGTGCACGCCGGCGTGATGCTCAACGACTACCAGGACCTCGTGGAGAGGGAGAGTCCGTACGCCCGGCTGCCCCAGGTGATGCAGGGCAACAGCAACTCGATGCTGGCCGCGCGCGTCGCCTACCACCTCGACCTCAGGGGCCCGGCGGTGACGGTCGACACCGCGTGCTCCTCCTCGTTGACCGCGTTGCACCTGGCCTGCCAGTCGCTGTGGCTCGGTGAGGCGGACCTGATGGTGGTCGGCGGCGTCACGCTCTACCTGACCGAACTGCCGCACGTCTACATGAGTCGGGCGGGGATGCTCTCCCCGCGGGGCCGCTGCCGCCCGTTCGACGCGTCCGCTGACGGCATCGTGCCCGGTGAGGGCTGCGCCGTGGTGGTGCTCAAGCCGCTTTCACGGGCGCTGGCCGACGGCGACCCGGTGCACGCGGTCGTCCGCGCCTCCGGTCTCAACCAGGACGGCCGTACCAACGGCATCACCGCTCCCAGCGCGCGATCCCAGACCGCGTTGATACGCGACACCCTGACCCGGTTCGCGGTCGACCCGGGGAGCGTCGACTACGTCGAGTGCCACGGGACCGGTACGCCGCTGGGCGACCCGATCGAGGTGACCGCTCTCAACGACGCGTTCGCCACCGCCGCGCTGCCGCCCGGGAGCCTGCCGATCGGTTCGGTGAAGGGGAACATCGGGCACACCTCGGCGGCCGCCGGCCTCGCCGGGGTGCTGAAGGCCGTCGGCGTGGTCGGGACGGGGGAGATCCCGCCGTCCCTCCACTACGAGCGGGCCAATCCCGAGATCCCGTTCGCGGAAGGCCCTTTCGCGGTGGCGGCGGATCGCCGGAAGGTCGCGTCCCACGGGCGCCCGCGTCGGGTGTGTGTCAGCTCCTTCGGCTTCAGCGGAACCAACGCCCACGTGGTGATCGAGCAGGCGCCGGCGCCTTCGGCACGACCCGCCGGGGCGGAGGGAGGCCAGGTACTCGTCCCGCTGTCCGGAACCAGGCCGCGGACGCCGGCGGCATACGCCGCCGACCTCGCCCGGTGGCTGCGGGGGCCCGGCTCCGGGAGCCGACTCACCGACGTGGCCCACACTCTGGCCGCCGCGCGGGTCCACCACCCCCATCGGGTCGCGCTGGTGGTGAAGGACAGCGGCGAACTCCTGGAGTCGTTGGACCTGTTGGCGGCGGGCGCGGCCGACCCGCGCCGGGTCGAGGCGGACACCACCGGACGGCCGGACGCGGCCGTCCGCCGCGCGCAGGCCGAGCTGCTGGCCCGGTTGACGGAACAGCTCGACGGCCCGCCCGGCGAGGGGGAACTGACCGCTCTCGCCCAGCTGTACGTTCAGGGGCACCAGGTCGACTGGGCCCGGATCGACCGGTGGAGCAGGCCGCGCCGGCTGTCGCTGCCCGGCTATGCGTTCGCGCCCGAACGGCACTACGTGACCGCGCACGTGGCTGACGGCGGCCGTCCGGGCGACCCGGCCGCCGATGCCGTCGGCGGCCTCGTCCTGTACGGCCGGGAATGGACGGACGCCCCACTTCCGTCGCGTCTTCCGTCGCGTGACCGACTGCCGGACGTGGCGGCGCCCACGCTGGTGCACGACCCTGCGGGCGACCTGGCCGCGGCGCTCGCCGAGGCCGGATCCCGGGTGTACCGCCTGCGAGGAGACGACGTCCGCGAGTCGGCCGAGGCCGTCCGGGACTCGGGTGCGGCGGAGGTCAACGTGGTGGTCAGGCTGGTGGGTGCCCGCCGCGGCGATCCCGCCGGCACCGGAGCGGACCTCGACGCCTTCGAGGCGGCCCGCGCGGTGCTGACGGCCTTTCGCACCCACCCGGTGACCCTGCTGGTGGTCACCGCAGACCCGGACAGGGCGGACGCCGCCGGGGCGCTGGTGCAGACGCTGCGGCAGGAGAACCCCCGGCTCTCCGGCCGCGCGCTGCTGGTGGACGCGGACCTGCCGGACGTCGAGCGGCTGCTCGCCGAGGCCGCCGCTCCGGGGCCTGAGTGGGGCCACCTCGCCGACCTGCGCGGTCCCCGGCGGCGCCGGGTCCTGACCCCCCTCGCGCCGCTCGCCGCAGCTGAGGCACCGCTGTCCGGAGGGACCGGCAGGGTGCACCTGGTCACCGGCGGAGCGGGCGGCGTGGGCCTGGCGGTCGCCCGCCATCTGCTCGACCGGCCGGGTGACCGGGTGGTGCTGTGCGGGCGGACGCCCTGGGCGGAGCTCGGCGAGTCCGCGCGGCAGGCCGTCACCGGGCATGACCGACTGCGCTACGTCCGCGCCGACGTGACGGATCCGGAGTCGGTCACCGCGCTGGTCGCCGGGGTCCTGGACCGGGAGGGGGCCCTCCATCGCGTCTACCACGCGGCCGGCGTGGTCCGGGACGCGTATCTGGTGCGCAAGCGCCAGGAGGACGTGGCCGAGGTGATCGCCCCCAAGGCTGCGGGGACGGTCGCACTCGACGAAGCGACGGCTCGACTGGAGCTGGAGGCGTTTGTCCTGTTCTCGTCGGTCGCCTCGGTGAGCGGCAACCTCGGCCAGTCCGACTACGCCTTCGCCAACGGGGTGATGGACGGGCTCGCGGTGCGACGCGCCGAGCGGGTCGCACGCGGGGAGCGATCCGGCCGGACGCTGTGTGTGCAGTGGCCGCTGTGGGACGTCCCGGGCATGACCATCCCCGGCCCCGTGCTGGAGGTCGTCGAACGCCACACCGGGATGCGCCCGCTGCCCGCGCTCCTCGCGCTCGCCGCGCTGGACGCGATGCTGGAGGCGGACGGGCCGATCGTGGTCTCCCTCTTCCACGGGGACGCGGACGTCTGGCGCGCTCACCTGGCCGGGCTGCGGTTGCTCGCCGACGAGCCGGCCTCGCGCACGCCGGCACCGGCACCGCCGGTCGCCGCGTCGACACCGAGCCACACGGCCACCCGGCCCGGCTCCACGCCGGTGTCCCGGGACCCGGGGGCGGGGGCGGCGGCTCCCGGCGGGCCCGGTCGCGCGGATGTCGCCGAACTGGTCTACCGCACGGTCGCCGAGGCGTTGGGCCGTCCGGTGAGTGCCGTGGGCGGTCACACATCCGTGGAGTCCCTCGGGCTCGACTCCGTGATGATCCGGACCGTCGCTTCCCGGCTGAGCGCCGAGGTGGCGCCGGTCGGCCCCGAGACACTGTTCGGCCTGCGGGACCTGGACGCGCTCGTGGAGCACCTGGTCGCGAACACCCCGCCGGCGCCCGCCGTCGAACCCGGTGGTTTCCCGGCCCACCCGGCGACGTCGCCTCCCGCCGCCCGTGCGTCCGCCCACCAGGTGCCGGCGAACCGCCTCCCCGCGGAGGAACGCTCCGGTACGTCGAACGGTTCGCAGGACCGCTACGCGATCGTCGGCATCAGCGGCCGCTATCCACAGGCCCCTGACCTCGACGCGTTCTGGCAGAACCTGCTGAACGGCAAGGACACCGTTTCCGACCTGCCGAAGGACCGTTGGCCGAACGACGCCGGCGTACGGGCGAAGGGCCACTTCCTCACCGACGTCGACGCCTTCGACCCGGTGTTCTTCGGGCTCTCCACCCATGACGCCACCCTGCTCGACCCCCAGGAGAGACTGTTCCTGGAGGTCGCCTGGGAGACGCTGGAACACGCCGGGTACACCGGTACGCGGCTGAACTCGCTGGTTGCCGCTGACGGAGAGCCCCGCAGCGTCGGCGTGTTCGCCGGCATCACCTCGGGGGACTACCGACTGCTCGGCGCCGAGCGCTGGGCGGCCGGACACCGCGACATGCCCTCGGGGCACTACTGGGGTCCGCCCAACCGGTTGTCCTACCTGCTCGACCTACGTGGTCCGAGTCAGCCCGTGGACACCGCCTGCTCTTCGTCCCTGGTGGCGCTGCACCTTGCGATCGAAGCGATGCGGCGTGGCGAGTGCGCCGCCGCCCTGGTGGGCGCGGTGAACCTCTACGTCCACCCCTCCCGCTTCCGGATGCTCCGACAGTCCGGTTTCCTGGCGGAGGACGGCCGATGCCGCAGCTTCGGCGCAGGCGGCGCCGGCTTCGGTCCAGGTGAGGGCGCGGGAGCGATCCTGCTGAAACCGTTGGACCGGGCCGTGGCCGACGGGGACACCGTGCACGCGGTGGTGCGCGGAGCCGCGGTCGCGCACGGCGGCCGCACCAACGGGTTCACCGCTCCGAGCCCGACCGCCCAGGCCCGCGTCCTGCGCGCGGCGCTCCGGGAATCGGGCACCGACCCGCTGACGGTGAACGTCATCGAGGCGCACGGTACCGGGACCGAACTGGGGGATCCGGTAGAGCTGGCCGGGCTGGCGGCGGCCTACGGGGCGGACTCCGAGGACGCGCCGAGCTGCTCGCTGGGCTCCGTCAAGTCGGCGGTCGGCCACGGCGAGTCGGTGGCCGGCCTGGCCGCGCTGACCAAGGTGGTGCTCCAACTGCGGCACGGCGTCCTGGCGCCCACGCTGCACGCCGATCCGGTCAATCCCGAACTGCGTCTGGAAAGCACCAGGTTCGCGATACAACACGCGCCCGCTCCCTGGCGTCCCCTGACCGGGCGGGACGGCACCCCGCTGCCGCGACGAGCCGGAGTCAGCTCGTTCGGCGCCGGCGGAGTGAACGCACACGTGCTCGTCGAGGAGTTCAGGCGCTCCAGCCCCGCGGAGCCGGTCGAACCTGTGGATCCGCCGGGTCGGCCGGAGTTGGTTCTGCTGTCCGCCCCCTCGCGTGAGCACCTGCGGGCGAGCGCCGGACGGCTGGCGAGCTGGCTGGCCGGCACCGAGGCGAGCCGTGATCTGGCGGCGACAGCCCGCAGCCTGCGCTCCGGACGCGCGGAGATGCGGTGTCGGCTCGCCGTGGTGGCGCGTGACGTGTCGGAACTGGCGCGGGCCCTGAGCGAGTTCGCCGACTCGGCGGCCGAGACGGAGGTGACCGGCTACGGCGAGGTGCCGGAGAACGGCGGTGTCCACCGGACGTTGGGGGGTGCGCCGGAGACCGCCACCTTCCTCGCCGACCTCTGGAACAACCGGAGGTTGCACCAACTCGCCGAGCTGTGGCTCGCGGGGCTCGACGTGCTCGGTGCTGCACCGGGCGAGGTGGGCGGCACCGTTCCACTGCCCTCGTCGGTGTTCCTCCGCCGCCGGCTGTGGATCACCGACCCGCCAGCCGGTGCGGGGAATGCTCCGATCGAGCCGGCCGTTCCGGCAGGCCCGGTCGAGGCGGCCGCACTCGCCGAGCCGAGCCCGGCACCGGAGACGGCGCCGGAACGGGCGTCAGAAGCCGCTCCGCCCGCGCCGCCGGCCGAGTTGGCGCGACAGCTCTCCTTGCTGGTCGGCGGCCTGGTGAACGAGTCCGCCGGTCCCGTCGATCCTGAGCGCGAGCTGCTGGAACTCGGCATCGAGTCGATCAACCTGATGAGCCTCCGGTTCGAGATCAACGAGCGCTTCGGCAGGAACCTGCCGCTTCAACTTCTCAGCGAGTCCAGTGTCAACAGCCTCGCAGCGCACCTCGCCGCCGACCACGCACACGCCTGACCAGAGGGAACCAGTACCCATGACTCAGAACCAACCCATCCGTGGGAGCGAGCCCTTCCCGTTGACCGAGGTCCAGGAGGCCTTCTACGTCGGCCGGTCGCTTGACCCGGGCGCCGGCGGGGGCACCAGGATCCACGTGGAGTTCGAGGTCCCCGCACTGGACGTGGGGCGCCTTGAGCGGAGTTGGAACCGTCTTGTCGCCGTCACGGAGATGTTGCGGGCGCGCCTGCTGCCCGACGGCCGCCAACTCGTCGAGGACGACGTCCCCGCGTACCGCGTCGCGTGCCACGACCTCACAGGGGCCACCGGAGAGGAGAAGGAGGGACGTCTCGCCCGGCTGCGGGCCGAGGCCGCGGCCGGCATCGATCCGCACCGCTGGCCGCTGTTCTCGCTTGCAGCCGTCGAACTGCCGGAACAACGGACCAGGGTGCTTCTGACCGTCGACGAGCTGATCGCCGACGGCCCCAGTGTCTCCCTGCTGCTCCAGGAGTGGTACGCTGGCTATCGGGACGACACGCGGCCGTCCCCTCCTGACCTGACCTTCCGTGACTACGCGCTTGCCGTGAACGCGACGTCGCCGAGCACGGAGGCGCTCGACCACTGGCGGAAGAAGCTTGCCGCGGTGGACTTCGACCATCTGCTGCCCGCCGGCGCCCGGGCGGTCGGGGAGCCGGCCGCAGGGGAGCACCGCAGGCTGGTGCTCCGGCTGGACCGGACGCGTTGGGAAGGGGTCCTCGGGGCGGCGAGGGGCCTCCGGGCCACCCCGTCCGCGCTGCTGCTCGCGCTGACCTCGGCGGCTCTGGGCGGCGTGGAGCCGGGGGGCGGTTCGTTGCCCGTCGTGCTGACGACCTACAACCGCCGTCCGATCCATCGCGACGTGCCGCGCCTGGTCGGGCCGTTCCTCTCCACCTCGGTCTTCGTCGCGCCCGAGCCGACCGGCACGCTCGGCGAACTGGTCGCCGAAGTGCGCGGCCAGCTCTGGCAGGATCTGGAGTACTCCGAGGTCAGCGGCGTGCGAGCGCTGCGTGAGCGCTTCCGCGCCGAACCGGGCCGGCGGCCCGTACCCCTGCCGATCGTCTTCACCAGCCTCCTCGGCAGCATCACCGACCACCACGCCGACGACCCGCACAACTGGGCGGCCGCCGTCGACCTCAACGCCTCGGCGACCCGCACCGCGGGCGTGGCGTTGGAGATGTGCGTGCAGGAGCGAGCCGGAGAACTGTGTGTCTCCTGGGACCTTGACGCGACCCTGCTGGACGCCGCCTGGGCCGACAACGCCTTCAGCCGGCTGGAGGGCCTGCTCCACCGGATCGAGCAGCTCGGCACGGCGGTGTGGGACACCTCCGTCGCCGGCCCAGCGCGTGAGGAGGAGCTGAACCAGCCTCCTCTCACCGAGGTCCAGTCCGCGTATCTGGTCGGCCGGTTGGGACAACTCGGTGGCTCCGCCGAAACGCGCGTCTACCAGGAGTTCCTGCTCCAGGACCACAAGGTGGACGCGCTGGAGGCGGCGTGGAACAGACTTGTGGCACACCATCCGATGCTGCGTGCGGCGATCCGGCCGGACGGCGTGCAGGAGGTGGCTGAGCAGGTGCCGTGGTACCGGATCGTCCGCCACGACCTGACCGGTCAGGTCGGCGACCCCCGCGGGCAGGACGCCGTCGAACAGCGACTCTCCTCGACAGCGGAGCGGTTGCGCGGCGGTACGTTCCCGCTCGGCGAGCGACCCATGTACGTGCTGGAGGCGAGCCTGCTTCCGGGCGGCGACATCGTCCTGCACGTGGTGCTCGACGCCCTGCTCGCCGACGCCCGCAGCTTCGCGTTGCTCTTCGGCCAGCTCTTCGCCCTCCACGACGGCGACGAATCGGTGTTGGCGGAGCCGGCGGACCCGCGGCCCCTGCTGCTGGCGCGTGCCGCGCGGGCAGCCGGAGAACGGGCCGAAGCGGCTCGCGAGGGCTGGCGGGAGAAGTTCGCCGCCCTCCCGTCGGGACCGGCGCTGCCCGAACCGGCGCCGGACGCGCACCGACTGCACCGCCGCACGGAGCTGGGCTCCTGGTCGGCGCTCACCCGACGAGCGGCGGAGATCGGCGTTCCCGCCGACATGGTCCTCCTGACCGCGTACACCGACGAGCTCCGTCGGGAGTTCGGTCCCGAACCGTTCACCATCACCGTGGTGTCCTGGGACCGTCCGGCCGGTGCCGAGCACATGGTGGCCGATTTCACGCAGCTGGCCTGGGTCGTGGTCGACGACACGCTGCCCGTCGGGTTCGCCGACCGGTCGCGCGAGCTGTGGGCGCGCACCCGCGCCGACCTGGAACGCGGGGAGCTCCGCCCCGGGCTCGCCGAACTGCGCGGTCGGGTCTTCCGGTCGGGCGGCGCTCTGCGCCTGCCGGTGGTCTTCACCCGTGTGCCCGAACTCGATCCCGGCCTGAGCCCGCGCGACGTCCGGTTGCGTACCAGCCAGTCGCAGACCGCCCAGGTCGCCCTGGACCACGTGCCGCTGCTCGTCGGGGACAGCCTGGTCGGCCAGTGGGACGCCGCGCACGGGGCCCTGCCCGAGAGTCGGCTCACGGACCTCTTCGAGGGCTACGCGCGGCGGGTCGGCACCTTCCTGGACGAGGGGGTGGGCGGCGCCGCCCCGCCCGCCGCCGGACTCCCCGCGGGGTCGGTCCGCACGGACGAACCGTGGACCATGACAGAACTGCTGGCCGACGCGTTCGAGCGGTACGCCGACCAGGTCGCCGTGCGCTGGGACGGGCGCACCGTCGACTACCGGGAGCTCGACCGCCGTACCGCACGACTGGCGAACCAGCTCACCGCCCACGGTGTACGGCCCGGCGAGCACGTCGCCGTCCACATGGACCGCTCCGACGACCTGGTGGTCGCCCTGGTGGGCATCGTCCGGGCCGGAGCCGTCTACGTGCCGGTCGACCCGGCCAACCCGCCCGAGCGCGTGCGTTACCTGCTGGCGGACAGCGGGGCCCGGGTGGTCGTCGCGGACGCGGCCCGCGCGGCGGTGCCCGCGGAGGCGGGTGCGGTGGTGCTGTGTCAGGACCGTGCCGGGGACCAGGCCCTGCTCGCCGCCCAGCCGACCACCGCGCCGGACGTGGCCCTCACCCCCGACGACCCCGTCTACACGATCTACACCTCCGGCACCACGGGCCGGCCGAAGGGCTGCCGGAACACCCACCGGGGCTTCGTGAACCGGCTGCGCTGGATGCAGAGCCGATTCCCGCTCGGCGTGGAGGACCGGGTGGCGCAGAAGACGCCGTACGGCTTTGACGTCTCGGCATGGGAGTTCTTCTGGCCGCTGCTCGCCGGGGCCTCGATCGTCGTCGCCCGACCGGGCGGACACGTCGACCCGGGCTACCTCGCCCGGTTGCTGCGTGACGAACGGGTGACGGTCGCGCACTTCGTACCCTCGGTGCTCGGTCTGTTCCTCCGGGACCCGGGTGCCGCGGGCTGCGAGTCGCTCCGGTACGTGTTCGCCAGCGGCGAGGCGCTGCCGGTGGCCACGATGCGGCGGTTCTTCCAGGTGCTGCCCGGAGGCCCCGAGTTGCACAACCTGTACGGGCCCACCGAGGCGGCCATCGACGTCACCCACTGGGCGTGCCGCGCCGACTGGGAGGAGCCGACGGTACCGATCGGCAGGCCGATCAGCGGCCTGCGCATCCATGTGGTGGACGACCGGCTGCGCCGGGTGCCGGACGGCACGGTGGGCGAGATCGTGATCGGCGGTGTGGGCGTGGCGCTGGGCTACCACCAGCGGCCGGAGCTCACCGCTGAGCGCTTCGTGCCGTCGCCGTTCCCCGACGACCCGTCGCCGCGCCTGTACCGGACCGGTGATCTGGGACGCGTCGGAGAGGACGGCGAGATCCGCTATCTCGGCCGGGCCGACGGCCAGTTCAAGCTCCGAGGGCTGCGCATCGAGCCCGAGGAGGTGGAGGTCGCTCTGACCGACCTGCCGCAGGTCCAGGAGGCCCGGGTGCTCCCGGTGACCGACCGGAGTAGGGGCGAACAGCTGCTCGCCGCTGTCTGTGTGCCGGCCCGGGGCCGGCCGGCGCCGTCGGTGGCACAGCTGCGCCGAGAACTCGCGGACGCGCTGCCCGCGTACCTGGTGCCGAGCGGCTTCCGCTTCGTCGAGCGGCTCCCCCTGACCGCCAACGGCAAGCTCGACCGGCCGGCCGCCGCCGCGCTCTTCGGCGACAACCCGTCCACCGATCCGGCCCCGAGGCAGGAGAACACCGTGTCAGAGCAACCGAGCCGGGCTGCCGAGGGGACCGACCGCGACCTCGCGGACGTGGTCGCCGGGATCAGGGACCTGGTGGCCGAGTGCCTGGACGTCACCGAGGTAGCGACCGGCGCCGACCTGTTCGACCTCGGCGCGACCTCCTTCACCATGATCCGACTGGCGCAGGGCATCGAACGGTCGACCGGAGTGGCCCTGCCGGTGGACGCGCTGATCAGCGGACCCACGGTGACGGCCCTCGCGGCGGCGGTGGTCGCCGCGGGCGGCCGGCCCCCGACCGCGCCCGCCGTTCCCGACCAGCCCGCCGTCGCCAGGCGTCCTGCCGTTCCCGCACGCCCGGCCGTCACCGCCGAGGCGGTGGCGGCGGAGGTCGCCGAACTGCTGGGCCAGCCGGAGGTGGACCCCGAGGCGGACCTCTTCGACCTGGGAGCCACCTCGTTCACGATGATCCGGCTCGCTCAGCGGGTGGCCGAGAGGTTCAACGCGGAGGTACCGGTGGACGCGCTCATCCGCACGCCCACCGCCCGGGGCATCGTCGCCGCGCTCGGCTCCACGGCGGGCACGGGCGGGCCCGGAACCACGGCCGGGACCACCGCCTCGGCCGTCACCACCGGATCCGTCGCGGCCGGGTCCCCGGCCGACGTGCGGATCGCGTTCGACCCGGCGGCCAAGGCCGCCTTCAAGGAGGCCAGGCACGCGGAGCGGCGGCTGCCGGCCACCCTCGACCGGATCCCGCTGCCGGACAGCGGACCCGAGCACGAGCGGGCCGCCTTCGACGCCTCCTCGTTCCGGGAGTTCGACGACGGGCCGGTGCCCGGTGAGCGGCTCTCCACGCTGCTGGCCACGCTGGCCAGGGGAGAGCTGGACGGACGCAGCCGCTTCCGCTACCCGTCGGCCGGTGGGTTCTACCCGGTCCAGGTCTACGTGTACGTGAAACCCGAGGCGGTGAGCGGCGTCGACGGCGGCCTGTACTACCTCCACCCGGGCGAGCGCAGCCTGGTGGCGCTCGCCCCGCTGGCCCGGTTCGGGACCGACGTCCACGTGCTCCACAACCGTCAGCTGGTGGGGGCGGCGTCGTTCGGTGTCTTCCTGGTCTCCACCCCGCAGGCCATCGCCCCGGCGTACGGGGAGCGCAACGCCGCCCGCTTCTCCACGATCGAGGCGGGACACGTCGCCCAGGCGCTGCTCACCGCGGCTCCGGGGCGGGGCCTGGGACTGTGTGCCGTGGGCGAGATGGACTTCGACGCGGTACGTGAGCACTTCGGGCTCCAGGACGGCCAGGAGCTCCTGCTCTCGCTGTGGGGAGGCGCGCTGCCCCGCCCGGCGGTCCATCGTCGCGCGGAACTCGTCGCGGCGGAGCGTTGTTCCCCCGCCGCGTCCGTCCCCACCTCGCCCCCGCTACCGGTGCCCGCCGGGGCGCTCGGCGCGGGCGCCGAGAAGGACTCCGGCGCCGTCGCGGTGGTCGGCTTCGCCGCCGACCTGCCCGGTGCCAGGACGCTGCGCGAGCTCGACGCGTTGCTCACCACCTCGGGGACCGGGATCGGACCCGTGCCGGCCCACCGCTGGACGCCGCTGGAGTCCCGTGCGGAAAGGGACGGTGCACGGGTCGGCGGCTATCTGGCCGACGTCACCTCCGTGGAAGCGGAGGAGTTCGGGTTGTCCCCCGCCGAGGCCGTGGCGATCGACCCGCAGGAACGGCTGCTGCTGTCCGTCGTGCGTCGCTGCCTGGAGGACGCCGCCGTCACCCCGGAACGGCTGGCGGAGACCGGGCGGGTGGGAGTCTACGCCGGTGCCATGTGGCAGGACCACGCGCTGCACGGTGTCGCCGAGCGAGCGGCCGGCGGTTCCGGTACCCACGCCACCAGGGGCGGCCTGGCCCACCGGGTTTCCCACACGTTCGGACTGACCGGCCCCAGCATGCTGCTCGACACCGGTTGTGTTTCCGGGCTGGCCGCCGTGGAGGCGGCCTACCGGGCGGTGCTGGACGGACGGTGCGAGGCAGCGGTGGCGGCCGGCACCAACCTGGTGCTGCATCCGGACCACCTCGACGTGCTGTCCGCGATGGGCCTGGTCGCCGAAACCCCCGACTCCTGCGCGTTCACCGAGCGGGCCACCGGCTGGATCGTGGGCGAAGGTGTCGGAGCGGTACTGCTCAAACGACTGGACCGGGCACTGGCCGACGGAGACCACGTGCACGCCGTCCTGCGAGGCGGGGCGTTGCTGCACGCCGGAACCACCCGCCAGTTCGGGGTACCAGACCCGGGGCGGCAGGAGGAGGTCATGCGCGCCGCGCTGGACGACGCCGACCTCGGGCCGGGCGACATCGGCTACGTGGAGGCGGCGGCGGCCGGCGCGGCCCTGGCGGACGCGCTGGAGTTCTCCGCCCTGCGGCGGCTCTTCGGCGCCGAGGAGCCGGGGGGTTCCCCGGTGCCGGTCGGCACGGTGAAGCCGAACACCGGCCATCTGGAGGCAGCCTCGGTCTTCGCGCAGCTCGGCAAGCTGATCGGGCAGTTCCGACGGGAGCGGCTGTACCCGACCCGGATGACCGCCGAGGTGAACCCGGCCCTGGGAGGCCGGCGAGCGGTGGCGCTCGCCGGCGATTCCGACGACCGTTGGCGGACAGCGCCCGGTCAGCCGCGTCGGGCGCTGGTGAACGGGTTCGCCGGTGGCGGCACCTATGGATGTCTGGTCGTCGAGGAGCCTCCGCGACCGGCCACCGGCGTGAGCGTGTCGGAAGCCGACGCGCCGGCGTTGCTGCTGTCCGCGGACACCCCGGCGCACCTCGCCGACTGGGCCGAGGACCTGGCCCGGGAGCTCGATCGGCGGACCGACCTCACGCTCGGCCAGGTCGCCAGGACCCTGCGGGAGGGACGTCGGGCCAGGCGGGCTCGTGGTGCGGTGGTCGCCGACCGCCACGCCGCCGCCTCCGCGTTGCGCACACTCGCCGAGCGCACCAGGCGGGAGGGCGGCGGCACGCTGGTCGAGCTGACCGAGCCGGTGCCGGAGGATGGTGCCGTGCTGGCCGGATGGCTGGCCGGCGGGCCGGTGGTGCTGCCTCCGGTCGCCGGCGCGCCGCGGCGTGTCGCCCTGCCCGCGGTGCCGTTGGAGCTGCGCGACGTACCGCTGCCGGTCCCGACCGGGTCCGCCCCGGTGGACCTGACGACCGGGCCCGGGACCGACGAGGCCGGGGCCGACGATCCGTTCGCTCGACTGGCCGCGGTGGTGGGTGAGGAACTGGGCGTCGCCACCGAACGGATCTCCCCGACCGACGACCTCTTCGCCATGGGCGCCAACAGCCGTCAGCTGCTGCGCGTCGCGGCCCGGGTGACCGCGGCCGGTGGCCGGGAGCTTCCCCTGGAGGCCCTCTTCACCACCCCGAACCTCGCAACCTTGGCCGACCTCGCCTTCCCGGCGCTTGAGACGGTCTGACCCCCCTGTGACAGAAGGCAGTTGATGACAGTGACCACCATCTTCATGTTCCCCGGCCAGGGGGCACAGCGTGTCGGCATGGGACGCGAACTGTTCGACCGTTTCCCGGAGCTGGAACAGGAGGCGAGCGACGTGCTCGGCTACCGGCTGCGCGAACTGTGCCTGGCCGACCCGAACGGACAGCTCGGCGAGACCCGCTACACCCAGCCGGCCATGTTCGTCGTGAACGCGCTGGCCTACCGGGCGGCACTGGCGGACGGCGCCGAGCGTCCGGACGTCGCCATCGGACACAGCCTCGGCGAGTACAACGCGCTGGAGGCCGCCGGAGTCTTCGACTTCGCCGACGGACTGCGCCTGGTCGCCGCGCGTGCCGCGGCGATGGCCGAGGTGCGGGGCGGTGGCATGAGCGCAGTGGTCGGCCTCTCCGAGGTCACGTTGCGCTTCCTGCTGCTGCGGGCCGGCTTCGCGTCGCTCGACCTCGCCAACCTCAACACCGCGGCTCAGACGGTGGTCGCCGGGCCTGTGGCGGATCTGGAGGAAGCCGGCCAGGTGCTCGAGGACGCCGGCGCGCGGATGGTGCGGCGGCTGACGGTCAGCGGACCGTTCCACTCCCGCTACATGGCGCCCGCGAGGGCGGCGCTGGACCCGCTGGTCCGCTCGCTGCCGCTGCGGGCGCCGGCTTTCCCGGTGCTCGCCAACCGTACGACGGAGCCGTACCGGCCGGACAACACGGCCGAGCTGCTGCTGGAACAGATCGATCACCCGGTCCGCTGGCGCGAGACCGTCGAGTCGCTTCTGCGGTGGCACGACCCGCGGTTCACCGAGATCGGCGAGAGCACGGTACTGCGCAGCATGCTCCGACAGATCCGGCGGGACACCACCGCCGACATCAGCACCGGTGAACCCGCCGCCGACACCGGTTCGACGCAGCCCCCGCGACCGGTCCGCCAGCCGGTCGCCGCCTGAACCGGCGCGAGTCGCACCCCACGAGGAGACACACGATGCGGACTCATCCCTCACCCCACTCGCCGACCACACGTGCGGCACACTGCCCCCGGCCGGTCCCGGGTGCCGCGCTGCGACTGTTCCTGTTCCACCACGCCGGCGGGTCCCATCTCCTGTACCGGGACTGGGTCCGGCACTTTCCCGCCGACTGGGAGGTCCACCTGCTCGACGCCCCCGGCCGCGGCAGGCTCAGCCATCTGCCTGCCTGTCCGGACGTCGAGAGCCTGGTCGACTTCTTCCGCGACGAGATCGTGCTGGCGATGGACCGCCCCTTCGCGTTCTTCGGGCACAGCATGGGCGGCCTCGCCGCCTACGAGTTGACCAACAGGCTCGCCGCCGAAGGCCTGCCCGAGCCGGTCTGGCTGGGACTGTCCGCCCGGGGCGCCCCACGCCTCCACGGAGAGCCGGAGAACCGTCACGCCATGCCCGACGACGAGCTGCGCCGACACCTGGCGGCCATGGGCGGCACCCCGCCCGAGGTGCTCGCCGACGAGGACGTCTGGCAGTTGCTCTCACCGATGATCCGCAACGATCTGCGTCTGGTGGAGACCTGGCGGCCGCGGCCGGGCACTCCGCCGCTGCGGGTGCCCCTCTCGGTGTTCGGCGGCACCGAGGACGTGGTGGTTCCGCCGTCCCGGCTGACCGCCTGGGAGCGACACGCGCGGCGATTCCTCGGACTGCACCTGTTCGAGGGTGACCACTTCTACTTCCGGGACCGGACTCCGGAGATGGTGGGGCTGGTCTCCGAGGGGATCCGGGCGGCACTGGCCGCCCGCACGGGCGCGGGGGCGAGGTGAGGCGCGCGGTCGGGGCGGTGACCGAGGCGGTCGGCCACGGGCCGGGGCCCGGATCGGCCCAACGGGGCCTGGTCACGCTGTGGGTGTGCCACAACGACGATCTCGGCCCCGGCATGGCGACAACTCTGGGCGAGCAGTGGCTGGACGAGAAGGAACGTGAGACCGCGGACCGGTTCGTCTTCGATCGCGACCGCCGTCAGTACCTCGTCGCGCACACCCTGGTGCGCCGGCTGCTCACCTTGGAGACCGGGGTTCCGGAGGCGGCGGTGGAGTTCTGGCGGTCCTCCCGGGGTCGTCCTTTCGTCCGCCCCACCGGGGGCGAGCCGGTGTCGGGACGAGCCGGGCTGGACTTCAATCTCTCCCACTCGCACGGGTACAACGCCGTCGCGCTCACCAGGGGGAGGCGGGTCGGCGTGGACGTCGAACGACTCGACCGAATCGAGGAACGGACCCTGGCCGGCATCGCGGAGAGCTTCGCTCCGGGAGAGCGGCGGTGGCTCACCGGCCTCCCGAAGGGGCGGGCGTACGCGCGCGCGGTACTACGGCTGTGGACACTGAAGGAGGCCTACGCCAAGGCTCGCGGCCTCGGGCTGGCCCTGCCGTTCGAGTCCTTCGGCTTCGTTCTGCGGGAGCGGTCCGGAGTGGCGGCCTTCGAGGCCCCCGGCGACCGCGCCGCCGCACGCTGGTGCTTCGTCGAGCTGGAACCCGCGCCCGAGGTGTTGGTTGCGCTCGCGATCGAGGTCGGGGAGGGAGACGGCCACGCGAGCGCGACCGACGGACCCGTCGTGCGACTGCACACCGGGTTCCCGTGGCGGCCCTCCGCGCCGCGTGAGGTGGTGGAAGCCGGCTCACCCACGCCGCTGCTGTCGCCCGGCACGCTCTCCTGGGAGTCGGGCGCGGCATCGGGTGGGGCGTCGGGCGGTTCTTCCTCCGGCGACGTCAGCGGGCCGCCGCGGCTCTGCCTGCCAGCTGGTCGAACCTCCGTGTGAGCGCCTCCTGTTCGCGCGCAAGGTTTTCCAACCGCTTTCTGAGGCGGGCGAGTTCAGATCCGAGGTCGACGAC
>NZ_WMLF01000160.1 GCF_014156695.1 Streptomyces durbertensis
GTCCCACGCCAGGGCGGCGGTCGCCCCCACCGGCCGCCGCCCCTCCACCCGACGGAAGGTTCCCCGACGATGCGCTCCCTGGACACCGCGCGCGACACCTGCGAACGCGTCCATCCCGGCCTGTGCAAGGCGCTGGCCGACATCCCCTACGCGGAACGCGAACGGCCGGGCAGCCCGGTCGTCGACCTCTTCCGCACCCACGGCGGCATCGGTCTGCTCGTGCCGACCGAGCACGGCGGGCACGGCGCCGACCCGGTGGAGGCGGTCCGCGTCACCCGGGCGCTCGGCTCCTACTCGCCGTCGCTGGCCGCCGGTACCGCGATGCACCACTTCACCGCCGCGATGCTGTTCTCCCTGGCGGAGACCGTCGGCCGGCTCACCGAGCCGCAGCGCCGGCTGCTGGCGTCGATCGTCCCGGACCGGGTGCTGATGGCCTCAGGCTGGTCCGAGGGCCGCACCGAGCAGAACATCCTCAACCCGGCCGTCACCGCCGCGCCCGCGCCGCGGGGCGGCTTCCTGCTGAACGGTTCGAAGAAGCCGTGCAGCCTCGCGTCCTCGATGGACCTGCTGACCGCGAGCACCGCCGTGCCCGGCGCGGACGGCCGCCGGGAGCTGGCGCTGGCGCTGGTCCCGGCCGGCAGCCCGGGCCTCACCGTCCACCCGTTCTGGGGCAACGACGTGCTCGCGGCGGCCGAGAGCGACGAGGTGCGGCTGACCGACGTGCACGTGCCGGAGGACATGGTCGTGCGCACCACGCCGGACGACCCGAGCCGGCTGGACGACCTCCAGACCGCCGGCTTCGTCTGGTTCGAGCTGATCATCTCCGCCTGCTACGCGGGCGCCACCGCCGCCCTGGTGGACGAGGTGCTGGGCCGCGCCCGCGGCTCGGTGACCGACCGGGCCGCGCTCGCGGTGCGTTCCGAGGCGGCGTACGCGCTGCTGGAGGGCGCCGCCCGCGCGGTGCGGGACGGGCTGTCCGGCGACGAGGCCGTCTCGGCCGTCCTGGTGGCCCGGTTCGCCGCGCAGGAGGCCATGGCGCGGGCCGCCGACCAGGCCCTCGAACTGCTCGGCGGCATGGACTTCATCCACTCCTCCGACCACGCGCGGCTCGCCCGCTCGGTACGCCCGCTCGCCTTCCACCCGCCGTCCCGCGCGGCGGCGGCCGAGCCGCTGCTCGCGTACTTCGGCGGCGAGCCCCTCCAGCTTTCCTGACGAAGGAGCCACTCCAGTGACCATGACCTCACCGGGCCCGGCCACCGTCTCCGGTCCACGGCCGCTC
Source organism: Streptomyces durbertensis (assembly GCF_014156695.1). Taxonomy (GTDB): domain Bacteria; phylum Actinomycetota; class Actinomycetes; order Streptomycetales; family Streptomycetaceae; genus Streptomyces; species Streptomyces durbertensis. The sequence continues at coordinate 1,280 of NZ_WMLF01000160.1, forward strand.
ACCCCGCACTCCGCTCCCCCGGTCACCGTCGGCGCGACTCCCGGCGGCGACCACGGCGACCACGGCGAGCAGGAGGTGCTGCGGCTGTACCGGGCGCACCTGAGCAAGGGCCGCGCCACCCTCGCCGAGCTGTTCGGCAGCCACATGGAGGTCGCCTCCGAGGGCGCCTGGCTGTGGACCAGCGACGGCGAACGCTTCCTCAACGTCGGCGGCTACGGCGTCTACCTGATGGGCGCCCGCCACCCGATCGTGATGGAGGAGGTCCAGCGCCAGCTGACCACCCACCCGACCGCGACCCGCATCCTGCTGGAACCGACCGTGGCGCACGCGGCGGAGGCCCTGGTGTCCACGATGCCCGAGGGCCTGGACCGGGTGCACTTCGCGCTGTCCGGCGCCGAGGCCGTGGAGACGGGCCTGAAGCTGGCCCGCGCGCACGGCCGCCGCCGCATCGTCTCCATGGAGCGCGGCTACCACGGCAAGACGATGGGCGCGCTGACCGCGACCGCCAAGGAGGTCTACCAGAAGCCGTTCCGCCCGCTGCTGCCGGACGCCACGCACCTGCCGTTCGGCGACGCGGAGGCGCTGGAGCGGGAGCTGGTCGCTCATCCGGGTGAGTGCTGCGTCATCGTCGAGCCGGTGCAGGGCGAGGGCGGCGTGATCATCCCGCCGCGCGGCTACCTGCGCAAGGTCGAGGAACTGGTGCGCGAGCACGGCGGGTTCCTCATCCTCGACGAGGTGCAGTCCGGCATGGGCCGGCTCGGCGAGTGGTGGGGCGCGGACCTGGAGGGCGTGAAGCCGGACGTGCTGCTGACCGGCAAGGCGCTGGGCGGCGGCGTCGTCCCGGTGTCGGCGGCGGTCGCCACCCGGGACGCGTTCCGGCCCTTCGACAAGGACCCGTACGTGCACACCTCGACGTTCTCCGGGCAGCCGCTGCTGATGGCGGCCGTGCGGGGCGCGATCCGGGCGGTGAAGGAGGAACGCCTCACCACCCGGGCCATGGACCTGGGCGCGGCGCTGCTGCCGCGCGTCCGGGAGATCGCCGAACGCACCATCCCCGACCTGGTCGTGGACGTGCGCGGGCAGGGCCTGCTGATCGGCGTCGAGCTGGTCGAGGCCGGACTCGCCGGCGAGCTGCTGATCGAACTGTTCAACAACGGAGTCGTCGCCAACCACTCGATGAACGGCAGCGCCGTCGTGCGGTTCACGCCGCCGGCGGTGCTCACCGACAGCGACGTGGAGTACCTGCTCGACTCCTTCGAGAAGGCCTGCCGGGACCTGGTCTCCGGTCGGGCCACGATGCCGGAAAGCGTGAGGTGAGCGCGATGCGCCAGGTGGAACTCGAGGCTGTGGTGCGCGACGCGCGCGCCGAGGACGTGTTCGACGGGGTGGTCCGCTGGGACCGCTACCCCGAACTCGCCCCGCACGTACAGGAGACGACCGTGCACGCGACGCTGCCCGACCCGCGCGGCAGCTCCAGCTGGGCACTGCACTTCCGCAGCGGACTGCTGCGGTGGACGGAGGACGAGGTCTTCGACCGGGAGCGGCTGCGGGTCGACTTCACCCAGTCCGAGGGGGACTTCGACGAGTTCTCCGGGGCGTGGCGGATCGAGCAGCGCGGCACCGACGTGTCGGTGCGCTTCACCTGCGACTTCGACTTCGGCATCCCGAGCCTCGAGGGCATCCTCGACCCGATCGCCGAGCGGGTCATCAAGGAGACCGTGGCCTGGGCGGTGACCGGGATGTTCGAGCGGGTCGAGCTGGCCGAGGAGATGGACCTGTCCGAGCCGCTGGTGCAGGCCGCCACCACCACGGAGGGCTGAGCCGTGGACCAGCGGAACGTCTTCGACACCCCCGTCACGGCCCGGCTGCACCGCGCCGAGTACCTGGTCGCGTTCGCCGTCACCACCGGATTCGCCGTCGCGCACCTGGACGAGATCCGCTGGCCGGTGGCGATCGCGCTGTTCCTCTACATCGACGTCATCGGCTACATCCCGGGCGCCATCGCCTTCCACCGCAGCAAGACGAAACAGATCCACAAGGCGTACTACGTCCTGTACAACACGATGCACAGCCTGATCACGCAGGCCGCGGTGATCGGCGCCTGGTGCCTGTTCGTCGGGCCCGAGTGGGCGCTGCTGGCGATCCCGTGGCACCTGTTCGGCGACCGCGGCCTGTTCGGCAACTTCTACAAGCCGTTCGGGCTGCACTTCGAGCCGGTGGTCGACCCCCGGTACGAGCAGCTGCTGAAGGAGGTCGCGGCCCGCTCCGGCAGCGGCCCCGTCGCCCCAGACCCGCTGCCCGCGCCGCTCGACGGGGCGACCGTCCCCGCCGAGGCGCCGGACACCGGGAGCGTCCCGCCCGCGGACGAGAGCGTGTCGGCGGCGGAACGGCCGGTCGCGGTGCCCGCGGCCGCGCCCGGCGGGGCGGAACGATGAGCGCCCCGGCCGCCGCCCCGCCCCGGCCGGCGGCGGCACGGCGGTCCCGCAGGAACGCCGTGCTGCGGTCGATCGCCTCGGGCGTGGCGGTGCTCACCGCCCGGTCCGGGGAGCGGCTGCACGGCACGACGGTCTCCACCCTGACCTCCGTCTCCCGGGACCCGCTGATCGTCGGGGTCTGCCTGCGGCCCGGCTCGGTGCTGGCCGAACTCGCCCAGCACGAGGGCCGGTTCGCGGTCAACGTGCTGAGTTCTGAGCAGGCGGCGCTGGCCAGGTGGTTCGCGGACTCCGCCCGACCGAAGGGCCCGGCCCAGTTCGACGGGCTGGACTGGTGGCCGGGTGGCGACCACACCGACGGCGGCGCGCCGCTGCTCGGCGGCGCGGTCGCGCACCTGTCCTGCCGGCTCGCCGGCTGTGTCCCGGTCGGCGACCACGAGGTGCTGCTCGGCCGGGTCGTCGACGCCTCCGCGTGGGGCGGCGAGCCGCTGCTGAGCTACGCCGGCGGGCTGCACGCCCCCGTGCTGCGCGAGCCCCCGCCGCGCGAGTCCCCGCACGACGCGCCGGGCGGCGACCCGGACAGCCCGCCCGGCGGTCAACCGGGCGGCATCACAAGCGACTTCGAAGGTGAGAGAGGTTCCACCCGATGACTGCGACCACAGGCCCGACGACCGCCATCGCGGACGAGGCCGACTTCGACACCGCGCCCGGCCTGCTCGACGGCGCGAAGACGCTGGAGCTGACCGCCGAACGCTGCGACCTGGCCTACTGGTTCACCGAGGTCGCGCAGGGCACACTGCGCGGCCGCGGCGCCACCGGGCACACCGCCGACGCGGTCGTTCCGGACTTCATGAAGAAGCCGGGCCCGCTGCGTGAGGCGATGGTGCTGGAACTCGGCTACCGCTCGCTGGCCGAGGAGATCGCCACCCGGCTGCTCGCCCACTACGTGGACCGCGCGCCCGGCGTGCCGGAGCTGGAGTTCTACGCCACCCAGATGATCGACGAGGCCCGCCACGCCCGGGTCTTCCGCAACCACCTCGCCGAACTGGGCATGCCCCGCGACACGTTGGTCGCCGACATCGCCGCGATGTCCGCCGACTACCGCCGCCGCGTGCTGGACCCGGTGGAGGCGTTCACCCTCGACATCGTCCGCGACCAGGGCGACTTCGCCGGCGGCGTGGCCGTCTTCACCATCGTCATCGAGGGCGTGCTGGCGCCGGCGGCCGAGCTGAGCGAACGCAAGTGGGACCGGCTCGACCCGGCCGCCGCCGAGCTGTCCAGGACGGCCGCCATCGACGAGATCCGGCACCTGGCCGTCGGCAGCTCGATCCTGCGCGACCACCTGGTCGCCCACCCCGAGTACCGGCCCCGGCTGCTGGAGATCCTGCACGCCGGCCGCAAGCTGTGGGACGAGGTCCCCGACCGGGAGTTCGTGATCCACCGCGAGGAGCTGTTCCAGCAGGGCATGGAGCAGCACGCGGACGTGGTCGGCGACTACGAGCTGTGGCCCGGCCGCCGCATGCTCGACACCACACCCGAGGAGCGCTACGACACCGCCGAGCGCTGGACGGACGAGATGGCCGAGGTCCGCATGGCCTACATGGGTCTTGAGGACGCCGTCGGCATCCTGTCCGGGAAGGGCTGAGGGCGCCGTGACGGCGGCCCGTCGACCGGCGGCACCGGCCCGCCCGCCCGCGCCCGCGGCCGTGCTGTGCGGGGTGGGCGGCTGGGTGCCGCCGAGGGAGGTGACCAACGCCGAGCTGAGCCGGCGGCTGGACACCTCGGACGAGTGGATCCGCTCCCGGACCGGCATCCGGGAGCGGCGGATGATCAACCCCGGCGACGCCACCTCCGATCTGGCGGTGGAGGCCGGCCGGTTGGCGCTGAAGTCCTCCGGTGAGGGGGACGCCGACGCCGTGGTGCTGGCCACCACCACACCCGACCGGCCGTGCCCGGGCACCGCGCCCGAGGTGGCGCACCGGCTCGGCCTGACCGGCGCGGCGGCGTTCGACGTCTCGGCGGTGTGCACCGGCTTCCTGTACGCGCTCGCCGCCGGGCAGGGCCTGATCGCCGCCGGCACCGCGCGCCGGGTGCTGGTGGTCGCGGCGGACGCGTTCACCACGATCATCGACCCGGCCGACCGCGGCACGGCGGTGATCTTCGCCGACGGCGCGGGCGCGGTGGTGCTGCGCGCGGGCGAGCCGGACGAGCCGGGCGCGCTCGGCCGGGTGGTGCTGGGCAGCGACGGCGAGCAGGCGGAGCTGATCCAGGTGCCGGCCGGCGGCTCCCGGCAGCGCTCCACCGGCCGTCCGGCGCCGGAACGCGACCACTACTTCCAGATGCGCGGCCGCGAGACGTTCCGGCAGGCCGTCGGCCACATGTCGGCGGCCTCCCGGGCGGCGGTCGCCGACGCCGGCTGGCGGCTGGCGGACGTGGACCGGGTCGTCGCACACCAGGCGAACGCCCGCATCCTCGCGGCCGTCGCGGACGAACTGGAGCTGGCCGAGGACCGGCTGCTGTCGAACATCGCCCACGTCGGCAACACCGGCGGGGCCAGCATCCCGCTGCTGCTCGCCCAGGCGCAGGAGGGCCTGCCGTCGGTGTCCGGCGGCCGGTTGGCCGCCGGTGACCGGCTGCTGCTGACCGCCTTCGGCGCGGGCCTCGCCTGGGGCGCCACCGCCCTGGTCTGGCCCGACCTGCCCGGCTGACCGGGCCGCGCGCACCCGAGACCCCCGAACCGCATCGCACCCCACCGATAGGAGAACGCCGTGTTCGACACCCTCAAGGACATCCTGGTCGACAAGCTCAAGGTCAGCCCGGACCTCATCACCGCCGAGGCCACCCCCGAGGAGATCGACCTGGACTCGCTGGCGATCGTCGAGCTGTCCCTTGTCCTCCAGAAGGAGCTGGGCATCGAGGTCAGCGACGACGAACTGACCGAGGCCGAGACGGTGGGCGACATCGTCCGGCTGATGGACGAGCGGAGTGCCAGGGTCTGATGGCTGCCACCCCCGGATTCGAGGCGGCCGTCACCGGACTGGGCATGGTCACCCCCGCCGGGGTGGGCACGAAGGAGAACTGGTCGGCCGTCCGCGCGGGTGCCTCCCGCGCGGCGGTCGACCCGTCCCTGGACCCGAGTCCGGTCCGACTGGCCTGCCGTGTGACCGGGTTCGACGCCGGCCGGTTGCTCGGCGAGCGGCGCGCGCTGCGACTGGACCCGTTTGTCCACTTCGCGCTCGTCGCCGCCGCCGAGGCGCTGTCCGACGCCGGACTCGACCCGGCCACCTGGGACGGCGCCCGGGTGGGCGTCGTCCTGGGCACCGCCGACGGCGGCCCGGGCACCGTGGAGGCCCAGCACCGCGTGATGCTGGAGGAGGGCGGCCGCTGGGTCTCCCCACTGCTGCTGCCGATGCAGCTGCCCAACATGCTCGCCGGGCAGCTTGCCATCGAGTACGGCTGCACGGGGCCGAACCTGGTGGTCGCCACGGCCTGCGCCTCCGGCGCGACCGCCATCGGCACCGCCCGCGACCTGCTCGCCGCCGACCGCTGCGACGTCGTGCTCACCGGCGGCAGCGAGGCCATGCTGACGCCGCTGCTCATGTCGGGCTTCGCGCAGATGGGCGCGCTGTCCCGGCGGCAGGACGACCCGGCGGCGGCCTCCCGGCCGTTCGACGCCGACCGGGACGGCTTTGTCGCCGGGGAGGGCGCCGGCGTGCTGGTCATGGAACGCGCCGCCGACGCCCGGGCGCGCGGCGCCGCCGTGCACGGCCGGATCGTCGGCTACGGCGCCAGCGCCGACGCCCACCACATGACCAAGCCGCGCGCCGACGGCCGCGGCACGGAGGCCGCCGTGCGGGCGGCGCTGGCCGACGCCGGCCTCGGTCCGTCGGCGATCGGCCACGTCAACGCGCACGGCACCGCCACCCCGCTCAACGACCTGGTGGAGGGCCGCATGATCAAACGGGTGCTGCCGCACGACCCGAAGGTCACCTCCACCAAGGGCGTGACCGGGCACCTGCTCGGCGCCTCCGGTGCGATCGAGGCGATCTACACCCTGCTGGCGCTGAAGCACGGCACGGTGCCGCCCACCGCCAACCTCACCCGCCTCGACGACCGGATCGACATCAACGTCTGCGCCCGGGAGGAGCCGCTGGACGCGGAGTTCGCGCTCAGCAACTCCTTCGGCTTCGGCGGCCAGAACGCCGTCCTGGTCGCCGCCGCGCCCTGAGCCCGGACGACGCACCCTCGGGCCGCGCGGTGTCAGCGGGCCGTCAGCGACCGGTCAGGAGGTGGTCAACCACCCCTGCGACGCTGCGTCAAGACACCTGTACCCAGCGCTACTCACACGCGCCACCCCGAACCGCACCGCACCCCGAACCGCACCGCACTCCGACCGGCACCACACCCCGAACCAGAGAGAAAACGGGAGACTCCCCATGACCACCTACAGCCCGACCACCGGCGCGACGGCGACCGCCACGCCCGAGGCGGCCCGTCCGCTGCGCATGTTCCTCACCCTCGACGCCGTCGTCACCGGCGGCAACGGCCTGATCTACCTGGCCCTGTCCGGCCCGGTCGGCGAGCTGCTGGGCCTGAACTCCGGCTTCCTCGTCGGGATCGGCGTGTTCCTGCTGGCCTACGGCGTCTTCGTCGGCGCCCTGGCGGCCCGGCCCGTGCCGCCGGTCACCGGCACCAAGCTGGTCATCGACGCCAACGCGCTGTGGGCGGTGGCGAGCATCGCCGCGCTGCTGCTGTGGCTCGAACCGAGCGCGGTCGGCACGTTCTGGATTCCGGCGCAGGCCCTCGTGGTGGGCGCGTTCGCCGCTCTCCAGCACGTCTCGCTGAAGAAGATGCGCGAGGCGGGCGGTCGCTGAACGCCCACCGCGGCACCCGTCGACGAAGGGGCGGTACCGGTCTCCCGGTACCGCCCCTTCCGCGTTGCCCGAGGTCAGCTCCGGACGAACTCCCGCAGGTCGCGGGTGAGGCGTTCGGCGTGGGTGACGAACAGGCCGTGCGCCGCGCCCTCGTAGACCTCCAGGCGGGCGTCCGGCAGCAGTTCGGCGGTGGGCGGCCCGCACAGCGCGAACGGGCTGCCGACGTCGGCGTCGCCGTGGACCACCAGCGCCGGCACGTCCACCTTGGGCAGCTCGGCGCGGAAGTCCTCGGTCAGCAGCGCCCGGTACAGCGCCTCGGCGGCGTGCGGCGAGGTGTCCAGCGCCATCCGCGCGTAGTGCGCGCGGAGTTCGGCGGAGACCGGCACGCTGTCCGCGTCTGCCGCCGGGCCGCCGAAGAACGGCACGGTCAGCTCGGCCAGGAACCGCGCCCGGTCGGCGCGCATCGCGGCGAGCACGGGCTCGTAGTCGGCCGGGGTGAGACCGTGCGGGTTGTCGTCGGCCTGGGAGAGGAACGGTGTGGTCGACGCGGCGAGCACCAGCCGGCCCACCCGGTGCGAACCGTGCCTGGTGAGGTAGCGGACCGCCTCACCGCCGCCCATCGCGTAGCCGACGAGCGTGACGTCCCGCAGGTCCAGGGCGTCCAGCACCGCGGCGAGGTCGTCGGCGAGGGTGTCGAAGTCGTAGCCGTCCCAGGGGCGGTCCGAGCGGCCGCAGCCGCGGCGGTCGACGGCCACCGTGCGCAGCCCGGCGGCGGCCAGCGGGCCCGCCTGGTGCTCCCACTGGCGGGAGTCGAGCATGGCGGTGGCGAGCAGCACGACGGGCGGGCCGCTCCCCCAGTCCTGCACGTGCAGCCGGGTGCCGTCGCCGGCCACGACGGCCGGGGTGTGCTGATCGGTCATCTCTTGTCCTCTCTCACCAGGTTGTCCTCTCTCACCAGGTCACCGGGAGGCCGTGCAGGCCGTAGAAGACCGTCTCGCGACGGAAGGGGATGTCCTCGCGGGCGCAGGCCAGCCGCAGCCCGGGGAAGCGCGTGAACAGCGAGCGCAGCGCCAGCTCGATCTCCAGGCGGGCCAGCGGCGCGCCCAGGCAGTAGTGCGGTCCGATGCCCCACTGGAGGTGCTCGCTGGTGTCGCGGTGCACGTCGAGCCGGCCGGGGTCGGGGAAGACGTTCTCGTCCCAGTTGCCGCCGGGGATGGAGATGACCACGGCGTCGCCCTTCGCCATCCGCACGCCGCCGAGTTCCATGTCCTCCAGGCACATCCGCAGGATGGCGTCCTGCGAGATGGACCAGTAGCGCATCGACTCCTCGATGTACTGCGGCAGCAGCTTGCCGTCGTCGGCCAGCACCTCCTCGCGCAGCCCGTCGTCCAGCAGCAGGCTCAGGGTGCTCAGCGCGATCTGGTTGGTGGTGGTCTCGTGGCCGGCGACCAGCACGAGGGTGCTGATGCCCATCGCCTCGGAGACGGTGATCCGGCCGTCGTTCACATGGCCGGCGAGCTTGCTCATGATGTCGTCGGCGGGCTCGTGCCGCTTGTCCTCGACGAGGCCGGCCAGGATGCCGGTCAGTTCGAGGTAGGCGTGGTAGGAGCGCTCGGGGTCACCCTGGCCGATGGTCACGCGGGTGAGGTGGACGAACTCGTGCGACCGCTCCGCGGGCACGCCCAGCAGCCGGGCGATCACCAGGGTCGGCAGCCGGGTGGAGAAGTTCTCGCACAGGTCGGCCGGCCGGTCCTGGACGGCCAGCCCGTCCAGGAGTTCGTCGACGAGCTGCTGGATGCCCGGGGCGAGCGTCCGCACGCGCCGGGCGGTGAACTCGGAGGTGATCAGGGTGCGCAGCCGCCCGTGCTCGGGCGGGTCCATCCGCAGGAAGGAGCTGGGGCGTTCGCCCGGCGGCAGCTGGATGCGCACCGGCGCGCCCTCCAACCCCTCGTCGGCGCTCATCCGCGGGTCCATCAGCGCCTGTCTCACGTCGGCGTGCCGGGTCACCAGCCAGGCCCGCCGCGCCGGTACGGCGCCCTCGGGTATGCGTACCGCGCACGGCGGCTGCGCGCGCAGCTCGGCCAGCTCCGGCGGCACGCTCATCGGGCAGGTCCGCTTGAAGGGCCAGTCGAGCACCTTCTCCTGGCTGTCCAGCGGTTGGTTGTCCGGCATCGGGACGCTCCTTCGGCTGATCCGGGGGTGGCGGGTGCGTCAGTGCCGTGACCGGCCGCTTCCCCGGCGGGGCGCGGCGGTGTTGCGCGTGCCGGGCCGTCGCGACGGTGGGGACGCTGCCGGTTGCGGCATCGTGCGGTGGGGCCCCGGCCCGGCGGGTGGGCCGGGCCGAGGGCGCCCACGCGTACTGTGCGCACCGCGCCTGACGCCGGTCTGACCCGCCGCTGACCCGCGGGCCGGCCGTGCCCCGAGACCCCCGATGACCGCGCCCCGCCGGCCCCTTCTGCAGGGGCGGGCGGGGCGCGGGGTACGGC
>NZ_WMLF01000161.1 GCF_014156695.1 Streptomyces durbertensis
GGGTCGTCCGCCTCTGGGTCGGCCTCGGGGGTCAGCCTCGGGTGAGAAGCGAGCGCAGGAAGAAGGCGAGGTTGGCCGGGCGCTCGGCGAGCCGTCGCATGAAGTAGCCGTACCAGTCGGTGCCGTACGGGACGTAGGCGCGCATCCGGTGTCCTTCCGCGACGAGCCGCTCCTGCTCCGCCTCGCGGATGCCGTACAGCATCTGGAACTCGTACTCGTCGGGCTTGCGGCCGCATCGGTGCGCGAGCTCCTGGGTGATGGCGACCATCCGCGGGTCGTGCGAGCCGATCATCGGGTAGCCCTTGCCCGCCATGAGGATCTTCAGACAGCGGACGTAGGCGCGGTCCACCTCGTGCTTGTCCTGGTAGGCGACCGTGGCGGGCTCCTTGTAGGCCCCCTTGACCAGTCGTACCCGGGAGCCTTCCCCGGCCAGCGCCCGGCAGTCCTCCTCGGTACGGAACAGGTAGGACTGGAGGACGGCGCCGGTCTGCGGGAAGCGGGCACGCAGCTCGCCGAGGATGGCGAGGGTGGAGTCGACCGTCGTGTGGTCCTCCATGTCGAGGGTGACCGTCGTACCGGCCTCGGCGGCGGCCTCCACGACGGGCAGCACGTTGCGGTACGCCAGGTCGTGGCCGTCGGGCAGGGCCTGGCCGAAGGCGGAGAGCTTCACCGACATCTCGGCGCGCTCCCCCAGCCCCTCGCCGGCCAGCGCCTCGGCGAGCGCCAGGTAGGCGTCGCGGGTGCGCAGCGCCTCGGAGGCGTCGGTGATGTCCTCACCGAGGAAGTCGATGGTGACGTCGATGCCGCGCCCGGCCAGCGCGCGGACGGCCGTCAGGCACTCCCCCAGGCGCTCACCGGCGACAAAGCGGTCCACCACGGGGCGGGTGACCGGTGCGGCCGAGACGATACGGCGGATGCCGTCGCTGCGCGAGGCGGCGAGAAGCACGGGACCCAGCACGGGGCACCTCCACAAGACTGTCGGTTGAACGGCAAGGTGAGCCACCGTGAAACCTAAGGATCCCGCTGTTCACGGACCATCGACAGCTGTCAGGCATCCGTGTCCCGGATCTCAGACACCTGTATGAGAATGGGGGGATGAGCGAGGACTTCCAGACGCTGATCGACGAGGTCTCGGCGCTCCTGGGCACGCCGGCGACGCTGGAGAACCGGGACTTCGAGCTGATCGCCTTCGGCGCGCACGAGAGCGCCGGCGACGACGCCGAGCTGGTCATGGACCCGGTCCGCACCCGGTCGATCATGCAGCGCCGCTCGACGGCGGCGGTCCGCGCCTGGTTCGAGCGCTTCGGCATCACCCGCGCCGCCGGTCCCGTGCGGATCCCGCCCGACCCGGCGGCAGGCGTGGTCAAGGGGCGCATCTGTCTGCCCGTGCGCCACGGCGGAGTGGTCTACGGCTACGTCTGGCTGTTGGACGACGGAAGCCGACCGCTGGAGGACCCCCGGCTACGGGAGGCCATGGCCACCGCCGCCCGCATCGGCGCCCTGCTGGCCGGGCAGGCCAGGACCGGTGCCCGGCTCGGCGGTCTGCTGCGGGCCGCGCTTGTCGGCCCCCGGCAGGGCCGGGAGGCGGCCACCGCCGAGCTGCGGGGTGAGCTGGGCTCAGCGGCCGAGGCCCCGACGGCGCTCCTGGCCGTCGGGCCGTGGCGGGTCGAGGACCCGCGTGGGAACAACGCGGGGCGTCAGCCCGGTGGTCGGGGGCGCGCGGCGACGTCCGCCGAGCCGGGCCGGGCGGGTGGCGACGCCCCGGCCCCACCTCCCGCGGCCCTGCCGAACGTGCCGGTGCTGACCGTGCTGGACGCCGAGGAGACCGGCCGGCAGGCGCATCGGGGCCCGGCGCTGGCCGCGCTGGTGCGGCTGCGGACGGCCGGCTCGTTGGAGCCGGCCATGGCCGCCGCCCACCGGCTGCTCCGCGCAGGCCCGGCCGGGAGCGCGGCATCCGGCGACCCGGTGGGCAACGCGGCCGGTGACCGCCCGACGGGCGGGCCCCCGGGCGGCGGTACCGGCGAGCGCGGCGGGCTGCGCGGCGGCGTCAGCGCGCCACGGTCGGGGGTGGTCGAGCTGGGTGCCGCCTGGTACGAGGCGCAGGCCGCGCTGCGGGCGGCGCACGCCGAGCGTCGGCTGGCGCCGATCGCGACGTGGCCGGGGCTGGGGCCGTACCGGCTGCTGTCCGCGCTGCCCGCCGGGGTCGCCGCGGACCCGGCGGTGCGGCGGCTGCTGGAGCCGGCACACCGCGAGATGGCCAGAACCGCAGAGGTCTTCCTGGACCTCGCAGGCCAGGCCGGCCGCACCGCCGCGGAGCTGGGCATCCACCGGCAGACGCTCTACTACCGGCTCTCCCGCGTCGAGCAGCTGACCGGCCTCGACCTCGCCGACGGCGAGTCCCGCCTCCTCCTCCACATGGCCCTCAAGGCGGCCCGCTTCTGACACCCGCGCCCCTCGGTCGCCGGGGCGGCCGAGGGGCGCGGGGTCGAGTGCGCGGAAGCGTCAGTCCAGGTTGACCGTGCGGGCGGAGGTGGCGCCGATCTGCTCGGCGATCTCCGTGAGGACGGTCGGCGGCACCGTGTCGTCCACGGTCAGCGCGACCAGGGCCTCGCCGCCCTCCTCGGCGCGCGACACCTGCATGCCGGCGATGTTGATGCCGGCCTCGCCGAGCACCTTGCCGATGGTGCCGACGACGCCGGGCCGGTCGGCGTACCGCAGGAAGGCCATGTGGTCGGCGAGGTTGAGGTCGATGTCGTGCTCGCCGACGCCGACGATCTTCTGCTGGTGCTTGGGGCCGGCGAGCGTGCCGGAGACCGAGATCTCCTCGCCGCTGCCGAGGGTGCCCCGGACGGTCACCACGTTGCGGTGGTCGGGCGAGTCGCTGGAGGTGGTGAGGCGGACCTCCACCCCCCGCTCCTGGGCGAACAGCGGCGCGTTGACGTAGGAGACGGTCTCGTCCACCACGTCCTCGAAGACGCCCTTGAGCGCGGAGAGCTCGAGCACCTTGACGTCGTGCTGGGTCAGCTCGCCGTACACCTCGACGTCGAGCCGCACGGCCACCTCGCCGGCGAGCGCGGTGAAGATGCGGCCCAGCTTCTCGGCGAGCGGCAGCCCGGGACGTACGTCCTCGGCGATGACGCCGCCCTGGACGTTGACCGCGTCGGGGACCAGCTCGCCGGCGAGGGCGAGCCGCACCGAGCGGGCCACGGCGACGCCCGCCTTCTCCTGGGCCTCGCCGGTGGAGGCGCCCAGGTGCGGGGTGGCGACGACCTGGTCGAAGGCGAAGAGCGGGGAGTCCGTGCACGGCTCGGTGGCGTAGACGTCGAGGCCGGCGCCGGCGACGCGGCCGTCCTTGAGGGCGGCCGCCAGGGCGTCCTCGTCGACGATGCCGCCGCGCGCGGCGTTGATGACGCGCACCGACGGCTTGACCTTGCGCAGCGCCTCGTCCCCGATGAGACCGAGCGTCTCGGGCGTCTTCGGCAGGTGCACGGTGATGAAGTCGGAGACCTCCAGCAGCTCGTCGAGCGAGAGCAGCTTGACGCCCATCTGCGCGGCCCGCGCCGGCTGCACGTACGGGTCGTAGGCGACCACCTTCATGCCGAAGGCGGACATGCGCTGGGCCACCAGCACGCCGATGCGGCCGAGACCGACCACACCGAGGACCTTCTCGGACAGCTCGACACCGGTGTACTTGCTGCGCTTCCACTCGCCGCCCTTGAGCGCGGCGTTGGCCTGCGGGATGTTGCGCGCGGTGGCGACGATCAGACCGCAGGCCAGCTCGGCGGCGGTGACGATGTTGGAGGTGGGCGCGTTCACGACCATGACGCCCGCCTTGGTGGCGGCGGAGACGTCGACGTTGTCGAGGCCGACGCCGGCCCGGGCGACCACGCGCAGCCGGCGGGCGGCCGCGATGGCCTCCGCGTCGACCTTGGTGGCGCTGCGGACCAGGATGGCGTCGACATCGGCGATCGCGCTCAGCAGCTCGCCCCGGTCCGCGCCGTTGCAGTGGCGGATCTCGAAGTCCGGGCCGAGGGCGTCGATGGTGGCCGGGGACAGCTCCTCGGCGATGAGTACTACAGGCTTGCTCACTTCGGTCTCAGTCCTCACTGGTCCTGGGTGTCCCTCCCACGGCCGCCTGGACGTGGGCGAGTACGGCCGCGTCCCGTCGGCCGAAGGCGGTGGAGGTATGCAGCCGCGTGGAGACGCACGACGCTGTGAGCCTGTGACGCGCTATTGGCATGCAGTGTAACGGCGCGCGGCCGCCCCGGGAGCGGGATCCCGGGGCAGCCGCACCATCGAGCTAACGGCTCGCATCGCTGTGCGACCCCTGGGCTGCTCAGGCCTCTTCGTCGACCCAGCTCATGAGCTTGCGCAGCTCCTTGCCGGTGGTCTCCAGGAGGTGGTCGCCGTCGGCCTTCTTGTACTCGTTGTACTTGGGCAGACCGGCGTTGTACTCGGCCATCCAGTTCTTGGCGAAGGTGCCGTCCTGGATCTCGGCGAGGACCTTCTTCATCTCCGCCTTGGTCTGGTCGGTGATGATGCGCGGGCCGGTGACGTAGTCGCCCCACTCGGCGGTCTCGGAGATGGACCAGCGCATCTTCTCCAGGCCGCCCTCGTACATGAGGTCGACGATGAGCTTCAGCTCGTGGAGGCACTCGAAGTAGGCGATCTCCGGCTGGTAGCCCGCCTCGGTGAGGGTCTCGAAACCGGCCTTGACCAGGGCGGAGGCGCCGCCGCAGAGCACGGCCTGCTCACCGAACAGGTCGGTCTCGGTCTCCTCGGTGAAGGTGGTCTTGATGACGCCGGCGCGGGTGCCGCCGATGCCCTTGGCGTAGGACAGGGCGAGCTGGAATGCGTTGCCGGTGGCGTCCTGCTCGACGGCGGCGATGCACGGGACGCCGCGGCCCTCCTCGAACTGGCGGCGGACCAGGTGGCCCGGGCCCTTGGGGGCGACCATGCAGACGTCCACGCCGGCCGGCGGCTTGATGAAGCCGAAGCGGATGTTGAAGCCGTGGCCGAAGAACAGGGCGTCGCCGTCCTTGAGGTTGTCCTTGACGGACTCCTCGTAGACCTTGGCCTGGATCGGGTCCGGGACGAGGATCATGATGACGTCGGCCTCGGCGGAGGCCTCGGCCGGGGTGACGACCCGCAGGCCCTGCTCCTCGGCCTTGGCGCGGGACTTCGAGCCCTCGTGGAGCCCGACGCGCACGTCGACACCGGAGTCGCGCAGGGAGAGCGCGTGGGCGTGGCCCTGGCTGCCGTAGCCGAGGACCGCGACCTTGCGGCCCTGGATGATCGAGAGATCGGCGTCGTCGTCGTAGAACAGCTCGGCCACTTGGGTTACTCCTTGTCGAGTCTTGCCTGTGTCGGTGGTGGTCTTGGGCGACCGGTCCACCGCTGGGAACACGTTATGCCCGCCGGCGGTGGTCGCGGTCCGCGGTCTTGCGATGCGGGCGGCCCGCCGCGCGTCGCCTCACACGGCGGCGACGCGGCGGGGGTGTCACGCGCTGCGGTCCAGGGCGCGCAGCGAGCGGTCGGTGATGGACCGCGAGCCGCGCCCGATGGCGATCGTGCCGGACTGGACCAGTTCCTTGATTCCGAACGGTTCCAGCATGCGCAGCATGGCCTCCAGCTTGTCGCTGCTGCCGGTGGCCTCGATCGTGACGGCCTCCGGGGCGACGTCGACGGTCTTGGCGCGGAAGAGCTGGACGATCTCCACGATCTGGGAGCGGGACTCGTTGTCGGCGCGCACCTTCACCAGAACGAGTTCACGCTGGACGGCCGCGGCGGGTTCCAGCTCGACGATCTTCAGCACGTTGACGAGCTTGTTGAGCTGCTTGGTGACCTGCTCCAGCGGCAGGTCCTCGACGTTCACCACGATGGTGATGCGGGAGATCTCCGGGTGCTCGGTCGTGCCGACCGCCAGCGAGTCGATGTTGAAGCCGCGGCGGGAGAACAGCGCGGTGATCCGGGCCAGGACGCCGGGCTTGTTCTCCACGAGGACGGAGAGCGTGTGCTTGGACATGTCTGGTTACTCTCTCGCTCGCTGGTCAGTCGTCGCTGTCGCCGAAGTCGGGGCGGACACCGCGGGCCGCCATGACCTCGTCGTTGGAGGTGCCGGCCGCGACCATGGGCCAGACCATGGCGTCCTCGTGGACGATGAAGTCCACGACGACCGGGCGGTCGTTGATGGCGTTGGCCTTCTCGATGACGGCGTCCAGGTCGGCCGGGTCCTCGCAGCGGATGCCGACGCAGCCCATCGCCTCGGCCAGCTTGACGAAGTCGGGGCAGCGGGTGCCCTGCGGCGGCGAGTCGGCCGGTTCGGCGTCGGGGCCGCTGTGCAGGACGGTGTTGGAGTACCGCTGGTTGTAGAACAGCGTCTGCCACTGGCGGACCATGCCCAGGGCGCCGTTGTTGATGATGGCGACCTTGATGGGGATGTTGTTGAGCGCGGCGGTGACCAGTTCCTGGTTGGTCATCTGGAAGCAGCCGTCGCCGTCGATGGCCCAGACCGTGCGGTCCGGCGCACCGGCCTTGGCGCCCAGCGCGGCGGGCACCGCGTAGCCCATCGTGCCCAGGCCGCCGGAGTTGAGCCAGGTGGCGGGCTGGTCGTACTTGATGAAGTGGGCGGCCCACATCTGGTGCTGGCCGACGCCCGCGGCGTAGATCGTGTCCTCGGGGGCCAGCCTGCCGATGCGCTCGATGACCTGCTGCGGCGACAGCGAGCCGTCCTCGGGCAGGTCGTAGCCGAGCGGGTAGGTCTCCCGCCAGCGGTTGAGCTGCTGCCACCACTCGGTGTGATCACCGGTGTTCCCGGCGGCCTGCTCGGTCTGGACGGCGACCACCAGGTCGGCGATGACCTCGCGGGCGTCGCCGACGATCGGCACGTCCGCCTCGCGGTTCTTGCCGATCTCCGCCGGGTCGATGTCGGCGTGCACGACCTTCGCGAAGGGGGCGAAGGAGTCCAGCTTGCCGGTGACCCGGTCGTCGAAGCGGGCTCCGAGGGCGACGATCAGGTCGGCCTTCTGGAGCGCGGTGACGGCGGCGACCGTGCCGTGCATGCCGGGCATGCCCAGGTGCTGCGGGTGGGTGTCGGGGAAGGCGCCGAGCGCCATCAGGGTGGTGACGACGGGCGCGCCGGTCAGTTCGGCCAGGACCTTCAGTTCGGCGGTCGCGCGGGCCTTGAGGACGCCGCCGCCGACGTAGAGGACCGGTCGCTGCGAGCCGCTGATCAGCCGGGCCGCCTCGCGGATCTGCTTGGCGTGCGGCTTGGTGACCGGGCGGTAGCCGGGCAGGTCGGTGACCGGGGGCCAACTGAAGGTGGTCTGCGCCTGGAGGGCGTCCTTGGAGATGTCCACCAGGACCGGCCCCGGCCGGCCTGTGGAGGCGATGTGGAACGCCTCGGCGATCGTCCGGGGGATGTCCGCCGGGTCGGTGACCAGGAAGTTGTGCTTGGTGATCGGCATCGTGATGCCGCAGATGTCGGCTTCCTGGAAGGCGTCGGTGCCGATGGCCTTGGAGGAGACCTGGCCGGTGATCGCGACGAGCGGCACGGAGTCCATGTGGGCGTCGGCGATGGGCGTGACCAGGTTGGTGGCGCCGGGTCCCGAGGTCGCCATGCAGACGCCGACCCGGCCGGTGGCCTGGGCGTAGCCGGTGGCGGCGTGGCCGGCCCCCTGCTCGTGGCGGACGAGGATGTGGCGGACGCGCGAGGAGTCCATCATCGGGTCGTACGCGGGCAGGATCGCACCGCCCGGGATGCCGAACACGGTGTCGGCGCCGACTTCCTCGAGCGAACGGATGAGGGACTGGGCGCCCGTCAGGTGCTCGACGGGGGCGGGCTGCTGCCCGCCGCTACGGGCCCGCGGCTGCGGTCGGGGGGCCCCGGTGGCCTGCTCGGTCATCGGTCTTCTCTTCCCGGCTGAGGTGAGGGTGGTGGCACTCGGATGGTGGTGACAACACCGCTGCGCGGTGTCGGTCGGGCACTGAGGGTTACCAGGGTTCACGGACCCGGGTGGTCGGCGGCTGGTGGCTTCGAGTCGGTTTCGGGAGGTTCGGGGGTGTTGCGCCAGGGCGTCGGTGCAACAAAAAACCCCTCGTGCCGTGAGGCAGGCGAGGGGAGCGCGTCGCTGTCGTCTCGGGTCATCGTGGTGGCCCGGTTCAGTCGACGCGCTTTCCAATTACGAGAAGTCGGGTGCGCATGGCACCGACCTTCCTCCGATCACCCACCGGGTGTCAAGTGGGTGGGACGGAAGTCTCAGAATGTGGTCGGAGCGGCGAATGCACCACGGGGTCCGGTGTTGCCGCTCCACCCCTCCTGACCGGCAGCGATCCGGCGACCACGACCGAGCGTCCGCCGCCCCGGCTGGGCTGCGCGGGCACGTTCGCGACCGGCAGCGGGTAAGCGCCGCCGCTCAGCGCCCGCCGCAGCCGGTGCTCGTCCAGCGCGCTGGAGAACACGGCGCCCTGGGCGTGGGTGCAGCCCAGTGCCCGGAGCGCCGCCGCCTGTTCGGGCAGGTCCACCCCTTCGGCGTAGGAGTCCGTGCCCAGCTCCCGGGCGATGCGCAGCAGACCGGCGGTCAGCTTGTACAGCCGGCCGGACTCGGTGAGGCTCTCCACCAGCGTGCGGTCCAGCCGCAGGACGTCGATCTGCAGGGCGCGCAGCGCGGCGACCGTGCCGTGGCCGCAGCCCATCGCGTCCAGCGCGATCCGTACGCCGAGGCGGCGCAGCGCGGCGAGTCTGACCTCCAGCTCGCCCAGGCTCACCCGGGGGTCGTGCTCGGCCAGTTCGACGGTCACGTCCTCCGGCGGCAGGCCGTGGCGCTCCAGCAGGGCGGCGAAGGCGCGGCCGTCCAGCACCCGGTCGGTCAGCCGTCCGGCGGGCACCCGTACGACCACCGGAACCCGCAGGCCCGCGGCGCGCCGGGCCGCCGCCCTCATCACCGCCTCCTCCAGCGTCCAGCGGTCCACCTCGGCGACCCTCTCCTCGCTCCGCGCGTCGGCGGTCCGCCGCTGGCCCTGCCGCAGGAACTCGCCCGGCGTGAAGAGGATGCCCTGGGAGGAGCGCCACCTGGTCTGCGCGGCGACGGCCGCGACCCGCCCGGTCTCCAGCGAGACGACCGGCTGGTGCAGCAGGACGAACTGGCCCTCGTCGAGGGCCGTCCGCAGCCGGCCGGCGAGCTGGGAGCGCTGCGCCATCTCCGCCTGGAGCTGCGGCGCGTACAGCTCGACGCGGCCCTTGCCTGCCTGCTTGGCCCGGTACATCGCCAGGTCGGCGTTGCGCAGCAGGGTGCTGGGCGCGATGCCGGGCTCGGCGAACGCCACCCCGATGGACGCCGCGACCCGCACCTCCGTGCCGGACTCCACGAGGTAGGGCTCGGAGAGCTTGAGCCGCAGCCGGTCGGCGATCTCCAGCACCCGCATCTCGCGTTCGGCCGGGTCCGGACTGCCCTCGCCGATGATCAGGGTGGCGAACTCGTCGCCGCCGAGGCGGGCGGCGGTGTCCTGGGCGCGGACCGACTCCAGCAGCCGGCGGCCGGCCTGCACGAGGAGTTCGTCGCCGGCCTGGTGCCCGATGGTGTCGTTGACGGCCTTGAAGCCGTCGAGGTCGATGTAGAGGACTGCGGCGTCCCGGTCGGGGCCGTCGCTGTCCCGGCGGCCGCCGAGCGCCTGCTTGACACGTTCGGTGAACAGCGCCCGGTTCGGCAGGTCGGTCAGCGGGTCGTGGGAGGCGTTGTGCTGCAACTGGGCCTGGAGTCGGACCCGTTCGGTGACGTCGCGGCTGTTGAAGATCAGCCCGTCCCGGTAGCGGCTGACGGTGGACTCGACGTTGAGCCAGCTGCCGTTGCCGTGCTGGAAGCGGCACTCCACCCGGGTGGAGGTCTCCTGCCCCGGCGGGGTGGTGAGGTAGCGCCGCACCTCGTGCAGGAACCTGCCGAGGTCCTCGGGGTGGATCAGCGCGGAGAGCGGGGAGCCGACGAGTTCGGGCGCCGGCCGCCCGTACACCCCGGCCGCGGCCGGGCTGACGTAGCGCAGCACCCCCTCGCAGGAGGCGATCATGATGACATCGCTCGACCCCTGCACCAGCGACCTGAAGTGCCGCTCCTTGTGGGCGAGTTCCCGGGCGAGCCGGATGTTGTCGAGCAGCATGATGGCCTGCCGGACCACCAGCGCCAGCGCCACCGTGAAGGCCGTGACCAGCACGACCTGGTCGACCTCGCGCCGGTCGCCGAAGTTGTACAGCGCGCCGAGGATGCACACGGCGGCGGCCAGGTACGGCGTGAGCGCGGCGAACACCCCCGCGACCGGCCTGCTCTCCTCCTCCTCGCGGTCCGACGTGGCCCGCTGGGGCACCCCGCCCGCCCAGGGCGCGTACGCGAGGAGCAGCGAGCCGGCGAACCAGCCCGCGTCCAGCAGCTGTCCGGAGGCGTAGCTCTGCTGGAAGAGCGGGGCGGTGAAGAGCGCGTCGCACAGCACGGTCACGCCCAGCGCGCCCGCCGCCGTGTTGATCACCGAGCGGTCCACCGAGGAGCGCCGGAAGTGCAGGGCGAGGACCATGCTGACAAGCACGATGTCCAGCAGCGGGTAGGCGAGTTGGGTGGCCGCCTGGACGACCGAGCCGTCCCGCCAGTCGTCGGCGTGGGTGAGCGCCAGGCTCCAGCACAGGGTGAGCAGCGAGCCGGCGATCAGCCACACGTCGAGCCCCAGGCACACCCAGCCGGCCGTGGTGACCGGGCGTTTTGCCAGCACCAGCAGCCCGACGATGGCGGTCGGGGCGAAGAGCAGGAAGAAGAAGTCGGCCAGGGACGTCTCCGGCACGGGTTGCCGCAGGACGAACTCGTACCAGCCCCAGACGGCGTTGCCCATGCCGACCATGGCGGAGGAGACGGCGAAGAGCAGCCAGGCGGGCCGGTGCCGGCCGGCGGCTCGGCGCGCGTAGAGCAGACAGGAGTAGGCGGCCAGGAAGGCGGCGGCGGCCAGCCCGAAGTCGCCCATGAAGACGGCCAGCCGGTCCGATCCCCAGCCGAGCGCGGCGCCGGTGCCGTATCC
>NZ_WMLF01000162.1 GCF_014156695.1 Streptomyces durbertensis
GCCCGACCCACTGCGCTTCACCGGCCGGATCAGCACGGGCGCCCCGAGCCGGCCGGAAGCCGGGAGCCCGCCGGAGGAGTCGCCGTCGGCCCGGCTGACCGACGTGCGGGTGGGCCGACGGCTTCGGGTGGACGAGCTCACCCTCCACCACGGTGCCCGGCTGCTGATCCGCGGGCCCAACGGTGCTGGCAAGTCGTCCCTGTTGAAGGTGCTCGCCGGGGAGCTCGCGCCCGACTCCGGCGAGGTCGAGCGACACGGCCTCGTCGGGTACCTGCCGCAGGACGTCCCCGACACCGACCGGCGCCGCAGCCTGCTCGCGGCCTTCGCCTCGGACCGGGCCGGTACGCCGGAGGAACACCGGGAGCGACTGCGCTCACTCGGCCTCTTCCGCCCGTCCGACTTCGACCGTCGGGTCGGCGCCCTCTCGGTCGGTCAGCGGCGGCGGCTGGCACTGGCCAGGCTGCTGTGCGAACCGGCCGACCTGCTGCTGCTGGACGAGCCGACCAACCACCTCGCCCCCGATCTCGTCGAGGACCTGGAGGAGGCACTGGCTCAGTACCCGGGAACGCTCGTGGTGGTGTCTCACGACCGCCGGCTGTGCGAGCGCTTCACCGGCGAGCAGCGGGAGATGCGAGCCGGCCGCCTGGCGGCCTCCGCGCTCACCGACCGGCCCTGAGCGGCGCCCGGCGGCACAACCGGAGCCGCCGGGCGGAGGCGACGAATCGCTCCCGCCCGGCGGGGAGATGAGCCCGTGAGTGGTGTGGCGGACCCGAGGGCCCTCAGCCGCTCCGGTCGGCGACAAAACGCTTGAGGCGGTCCAGGCCGACGTCGATCTCCTCGGGAGTCAGCACGCTGACCGAAAGCCGGAGCTGGCGCTGTCCACCGTTGCCCGCGTAGAAGTGGTGCATGGGTGTCCACAGGACACCGAAGCGGCCGGCCGATACCTCAAGCGCGGAGTCGTCCGCCTCGAACGGCACGGTGACCACCACGAACAGGCCGCCGGTCGGGTCGTTCCAGCGGACTCCCGCCGCCGGATCGGGGAAGCGCCGGGCCAGCCCGTCGAGCACCGCTCGGCGATTGCGCCGGTAGACCTCGGCGGAGGAGGCGCTCGCCCGCTCGAGACTGTGGCCGTGCTCCAGCAGCATGCCACCGATCACGGCCTGCGCCACCGAGGAGGTGTTGAGCGTCAACATGCTCTTGATCTTGGCTAGTTGGTCCGCGAGAAGACCGCCCTCCCAAACCGGCTGGTCGGCCACCAGGTATCCGATCCGGGCACCGGGGAACGCCGTCTTGGAGAACGAACCGACGTAGACGACGCTGGCCGAGCGGTCCAGCGCCTTGAGGGTGGGCGGTCGGCGACCGCCGTCGTGGAACATCGAGTACGGGTTGTCCTCGATGAGCAGCAGCCCCTCGCGTTCGGCGAGCCGCAGCAGCCTCTCGCGGTCGGCGGTCGACATCGTGGCGCCGCCCGGGTTGGCGAAGTCGGGAACCACGTAGCACGCACGCGGGTTGAGGCCTTCCGCCCTCGCCCGTCGCACCTCGGCCGCGAGCTCACCCGGGTCCAGGCCACCGCGGCCCTCCCGGACCTGTCGTACCGGCATCTCCACGAGCCGGGCGGCTCCGGTGAAGCCCACGTACGTCGGTGCGGCGGCGAAGACCACGTCGCGGGGATCGCGGCGCAGGGCACGTAGCAGCAGGACCATGGCCTCCTGGCATCCGGTGGTGACGACCACCGACGTCGGGTCCACGGCCAGCCCCTCGTCGACCGCGAGCTGACGGGCGACCAGGTCGGCGATGACGCCCTTGGTGTCCCCGTACTGGAACAGCGCGCGGGCCACCTGTTCCGGCGTGAACCCCCGGTCCTCGTGGAGGTGGCGCGTGTAGCGGTCCAGGTAGCGATGCAGCGCCTCGGGCGCGTAGTCGCCCTCGTAGGGGCGCCCGGCGGCGAAGGAGACAGCCTCGGGGAAACGGCCGGTGATCTCGTTGAGCAGTGTCATGGAGGTCAGCGCCGGATCGTTGAGCGAGGCGTGGAGGTCGTCGACGCTCAGCCCGGCGCCGACGGCGGGTCCGGTGCCGGTGCCCGCCGGGGCGGTCCGGACCAGAAGGTCGGTCACCGGCCCGGCGGTCGGGCTCATGCCGGCGCGCCGTTCATGGCGTCGACCAGGCTCTTGGGACGCATGTCGGTCCACCGCCTGTTGATCTCCTCCAGCGCGTTCTCCCGGCTGGTCGCGGTGACGACAACCGTCCAGCCCGCCGGCACCTCGGCGAACGAGGGCCACAGCGAGTACTGCTCCTCCTCGTTGATCAGCACGAGATAGGTGGCGTCGGCGTCCTCGAAGGGGTTGGTCATGATGCTCCTCGGTTGGGTCGCGGGGTCGACGCGGCCGGCGGATCGCGAGCCGTGCTGACCAGCCTGACCGGTGCCGCTGCCAACGGACTGACGCCGCTGACAGCGGCCCGCTACGCGGCGTCGGCCGCGGTCACCGTACGGCGGCCGCGGCGGCGGTCACGGTGGCCAGCACGTCGGCGACCACGGGCGCGGGCCGGGTGACGGGGTGGAAGTGGTCGCCTTCGAACGTCCGGTGGGTGACCGGACCGGCACCGGCCCGCTCCCAGCCCAGTGCCTCCCCCGCTGTCAGCTCCGGGTCGGCCAGCCCCCGATGGGTGGTGATCGGACTCCGTAGAAGGCTGCCGGGGACGAACCGGTAGGTCTCGGCGAGCTGGTAGTCGGCCCGCGCGGTGCGGAGCAGGAGGTCCCGCAGGTCCTGGTGTTCGAGCAGTTCGCTCGGTACTCCCCCCAGGCGTGCGAGTTCCGCGAGGACCGTGGCGTCGTCGCCCCGGTGCACGCCGCCCGGCCGCACCAGATGGGGTGCCGGCATGCCGGAGGCGACCAGCACCACCGGCCGGTGGCCGCGCGCCTGGAGCCGCAGGGCGGTCTCGAACGCGACGAGTGCGCCCAGGCTGTGGCCGTACAGCGCGAACGGCCGGTCCAGCAGCGGCAGCGCCGCCTCCGCGAAACGCTCGGCCAGTCGGCCCAGGTCGTGCTCCAGCGGCTCCCGGATCCGCTCGGCGTGGCCGGGGTACTCCGCCGCGTGCAGTTCCACCTCGTCCGGGATCAGGGTGTGCCAGGCCCGGAAGGCGGTGGAGGAGCCGCCGCCGTGTGGGAAGCACAGAAGCCGGAGCGTGGCGTGCGGCCGGGGACGGGGACAGCGGAACCACAGGGCCGGGTCGGTCGGAGTCATGCCGGCACCCTCTCCCACTCCAGGGAAGCGACCGCGTCGAGTACCCGACCGACGTCCGGAAGGTAGTGCTCCTCCAACAGGGGCGCCGGATACGGGACGTCGAAGCCGGTCACCCGCCGCACCGGCGCCTCCAGGTGGTAGAAGCAGCGTTCGGTGATCCGGGCGGCGATCTCCGCGCCCGGTCCGGCGAAGCCGTGCGCCTCGTGCACGACCACCGCCCGGCCCGTGCGACGGACGCTCGCGCACACCGTCTCGTCGTCGAGCGGCATCAGCGAGCGGAGGTCGACGACCTCCAGGTCCCAGCCCCGTTCCGCCGCCGCGTCGGCGGCGGCGAGGGCGGTTCCGACGGACGGGCCGTAGGCGACCAGGGTGGCGTCCCGGCCTCGCCGGCGCACGGCCGCCGTACCGAGCGGCCCGGTGTCCACCGGGAAGGCGACCCGTTCCTTCTGCCAGTAGAGCCGCTTCGGTTCCAGGAAGACCACCGGGTCGGGCGAGTCGATCGAGCGGCGCAGCAGCGCGTACGCGTCGGCGGCGTTGGCCGGGGTGACGACGGTCAGCCCGGGGGTGGCCATGTAGTAGACCTCCGAGGAGTCGCTGTGGTGCTCTACCGCGCCGATGCCACCGCCGTACGGGATGCGGATGGTCAGCGGCAGTCCGAGCACCCCTCGGGTGCGGTTGCGGAGCTTGGCGACATGACTGACGAGCTGCTCGAAGGCCGGGTAGGCGAACGCGTCGAACTGCATCTCCACGACGGGCCGGTAGCCGTAGACGGCCATGCCCACCGCGGTGCCCAGGATCGCCGACTCGGCGAGCGGGGTGTCGAAGCACCGTTCCTCGCCGAACTCGGCCGTCAGACCGTCGGTGATGCGGAACACCCCGCCGAGCCGGCCCACGTCCTCTCCGAAGACCAGAGTGCGCTCGTCCGCGCGCATCGCGTCGCGCAGCGCCGTGTTGAGTGCCACCGCCATCGACGTCTCGGACATCACTCCTCCTCGTGTGCCGCGGCCAGTTCGGCGGCCAGTCGGGCGGCCTGCTCGCGCAGATGCGGCGGCAGCTGGTGGTAGACGTGCTGGAACAGCTCCATCGGGTCCCGCCGCGGCGACTCGTCGAAGCGGGCGCTGAGTTCGGCCGCGAACGCGGTGGCGGCGGCCTCGACCTCCGCCACCGCCTCCGTGTCGAGCACCCCCTCGGCGAGCAGTCGCTCCTCAAGCCGGACCACCGGGTCCCGGTCGGCCCAGTCCTCCGCCTCGCCCTCCGGGCGGTAGCGGCTGTCGTCGTCGGCGTTGGTGTGCGCCTCCAGGCGGTAGGTGACCGCCTCGACCAAGGTGGGGCCGCCCCCTGACCTGGCCCGGTCGGCGGCCTCCCGGACGGCGTGGTAGACCTCCAGCACGTCGTTGCCGTCGACGCGCACACCTGGCATGCCGTACCCGGCGGCCTTGTCCGCCAACGTGCGGGCGGCGGTCTGCTTCGCGAGCGGCACGCTGATCGCGTACTGGTTGTTCTGTACGAGGAAGACCACCGGGGCACGGCGTACGGCCGCGTAGTTCAGCGCCTCGTGGAAGTCGCCCTCGCTGGTGGCGCCGTCCCCGATGTAGGCGAGGGCGACCACCGGGTCACCGGCCATACGCGCCGCGTCGGCGAGCCCGGCCGCGTGGAGGCACTGGGTCGCGAGCGGGGTGCACTGAGGTGCGGTGTGCTCGGCTCGTGGGTTGTAGCCGCAGTGGCGGTCGCCGCGGAACAGGCTGAGGACTTCGACCGGGTCGATGCCCCTGGTGAGCAGGGCCACGCTCTCGCGGTAGGTGGGGAAGAGCCAGTCGGTGGGGCGCACCGCGAGGACGGACCCCACCTGGCACGCCTCCTGGCCCCGCGAGGACGGGTAGACGGCGAGCCGACCCTGTCGGCTGAACGCGGTGGCCTGTCGGTTGAAGGCGCGGCCGACGACCATCGCCCGGTGTAGTCGCCTCCGCAACTCCGTCGGCAGTGCGGGCCGGGCCGGTGTCGCGTCCCGCACCTCGTACCCCGACAGAACGCTCATCGCCGGCCTCCCTCGGTGCGACCGGCGGCGCGGCTGATCCAGGTGCGCTCCAGGTTGGCGACAAGATCGGCACTGTACAGCCGCCGGGACTGTTCGAGTGCGTAGACGGCCATGTAGTGCCGGAACAGGTCAAAAGGCTCCTCGGCCAGACCGAGCGCGCGACGGTTGGCGGGCACCGCCGGGTTGGCCAGGTGTTCCGCCGCTCGGCGGACGGCGCCGTCCATGCGGTCGGCCGGCACCGCCTCGTCACAGACCAGCGCCGCCGCGGGGTCACCGGCGCGCAGCCGCCGGCCCCAGAGGATGAGGTCGCGGGCCAGCCGGCCACCGGTCAGTCCGGGAAGCCGCAGGTTGGCCAGGCCGGGAATCAGGCCCTCCTCCATCGCGGGGAGGCTGAACCAGGCGTCGTCGGCGGCGACGACCCGGTCCATGGTGGGCAGGATCTGCATGCCACCGCCGATCGCGAAGGAGTCGACGGCCGCCACCCACGGCTTGTCGGCCTCCGGCCCCCACCTGTCGTCCGCCGCCTCGTCCAGACACAGGCCCTTGACGAACTTGTTGATGTAGCCGGCCTCCCGGCGGAGGAAGAAGCCCAGGAAGGAGATCCGGCCGTGGTACAGGTGCGTCAGGTTGATTCCGGCGCTGAAGACCCGCTGGCCGCGGTAGGCCGCGTGGGACATGGCGGCGCCACGCAGCACCCCGACGTGGCTGGCCTCGTCGAGGAGCACCAGGTCGGTGCCCGTCTCCAGGGCCTCGACCGCGGCGTCGTCCTCCGCGTTCAGGTAGGCGTCGTTGCACAGCTCCAGAGACGCGACGCCGTCCTGCCGGGTGACCGTGGCCACCTTGAGGTCGGCCCGCCCGGTGCGCCGGTACTCGGGCAGCGCGGCCAGTGCGGCGGGGGTCGGCCGCAACATGGTCCGCAGCAGGTGCGAGCCCGCGGCACGGGAGGAGAACACCGCGTGGAAGAAGATGCCCAGGTCCACCTCCCAGCCTTCCTTGTCGCTCTGCCGCAGCGCGCCCTCGGCGGCCAGCCGCTCGGGGCCGGGGACCAGGCCGGGGAAGCGCTCGGCGGCGAGCGCGGCGAGTCGCTCCAGCCTGGGGTGCCGGGTCAGCCCGTCGGTGAGCTCCGCGTACACCTGCTCGACGTGCCGGGCGAGGAAGCGCCGGCGCAGGGAGCGAGCCCGCCGCAGCAGTTCTTCCGCGCGCCGCCGTTCCTCCGCGTCGCGGACCGCGGCCGGTGGCAGCTGGTCGATCCGGTCGACGAGTTCGAGGAGCCGGGAGGTGGCCGCCTCGCGGTCGGCCGCGAGGGTTCCGGCGCACAGGGGGTCCACGGAAGCCGAGCCGGGCCCGCCGGCGGCTGCCATGGTGTCCGCGGTGGTGGCGGTGTCGGCGATGAGAATGGAAGACAAGGGTCTCTCCGATCGGTTCGCGTGCCTCAGCGGGCTGTTGCGGTAACGGGCTGGAGGCCGGCGGGGCGGCGGTCGGCGCGGGCGGTCAACGTCCGTGCGATGGTCGCCAGGGAGTCGGGACGCGCCAGTCCCGCGTGGTCGGTGGGCACCCGGTGCTCCTCGATGTGACCGCCGATGTACGGGCGCCACAGCTCGGGCGTGAGAGCTGGATCGACGCGGTCCTCGGTGGCCGTGAAGAACTCCAGGTCACCGCCGAAGTGACTGGGCCGGTAGTGCTTCAGCAGTCGTGTGTTGTTGAGGAACACGGCGACCATCCGGGACACCGTGTCCTCGTCCAGGCTCGCGAGTGCGCTGCCGCTCTCCCGTAGCAGCGCCATGACCTCCGCCCGGTCCCACGTCTCGTCCTCGGAGCCCGGGTGGTCGACGCGGGCGGCGTTCAGCAGGATCGCCAGCACCTCCCGCTCGCCGACCTCGTGGCCGTCCGCGCCGTAGGAGCCCGGGTAGCCGTCGAGGACCGCGAGTTGACTCACCTCGGCACCGTCGGCCTCCAGACGGGCCGCGACGGCGTGGGCCAGCAGCCCGCCGAAGGACCAGCCCAACAGCTGGTACGGGCCCTCGGGAGCAGTCGCCCGGATCTGCGCGGCGTAGTCGGCGGCCATCTCGTCGAGGTCGCGGGGAAGTTCCTCGTCGCGGGCCAGCCCTCGCGCCTGCACCGCGTACACCGGCTGGTCGCGGTCCAGATGTGGCAGCAGCCCGGAGTAGGACCAGCCGAAGCCGCCCGCCGGATGCAGGCAGAACAGAGGCGTGCCGTCCCCTCCGGTGCGCAGCGGCAACACCACGTCCAGCGGGTCGGTGTCGCTGTGGCCGGCGTCGAGCCTGCCGGCCAGTGCCGCCACGGTGGGTGCCTCGAAGAGGACCCGCACGGGTATCTCCACGCCCAGGACCGAGTTGATGCGGCCGACCAACCGGGTTGCCAGCATGGAGTGCCCGCCCAACTCGAAGAAGCCGTCGTCGACGCCCACCCGGCTCAGGCCGAGCACGTCGGCGAACATCTCGCACAGCAGCTGCTCACGAGGTGTGCGGGGCGCACGGCCGGATCCGGCGGTGCCCCAGTCGGGTTCCGGCAGCGCGGCGCGGTCCAGTTTGCCGTTCGGGGTCAGCGGCAGGGTGTCGAGCACCACGAAGGCGGAGGGCACCATGTAGTCGGGCAGCCGGAGTTCCGCCTCGTCACGCAGCCGTGCCGGGTCCGGCGGGTTGGCGGGGTCGGCCGGCAACACGTACGCCGCCAGGGCCTTTCCTCCGGAACGGTCGGGGCGCGCGACGACGGCGGCACGGCCGACGGACGGGTCGGCGGCCAACGCGCCCTCCACCTCCGCCGGTTCGATGCGGAAACCCCGGATCTTCAGTTGGTCGTCGGTGCGGCCCAGGAACTCCAGTACGCCCTCGGCGCTGTGCCGGACCAGGTCACCGGTCCGGTACATCCGGGCGCCGGAGGTCTCGAAGCGCTCGGCGAACGGGTCGGCGACAAACCGCTCGGCGGTCAGGTGGGCCTGCTCCCAGTAGCCGCGCGCGAGACCGGCTCCGGCGATGTAGAGCTCGCCGGGCACCCCCGGTGGAACCGGGCGCAGCCGGTCGTCCAGCACGTACGCGCGGGTGTTGTCCAGCGGACGGCCGATCGGCACGCTGTCCGGAACCTGAGCCGGCCGGCGGAAGCTGTGCCAGGTACATCCCAGGGTGGTCTCCGTGGGCCCGTAGAGGACCTTGACCACGGTGTCCGGGCAGTGCTCCAGGACCTTCCGCACGGCGGTCGCCGGTACGACGTCACCGCCGGTCCACACCTGGGGCATCCCGGCGAAGACATCCGGTGCCTCGTCCGCGACCACGCCGAACAGGCCCGCGGTGAGCAGGGCCGACGTGACGCCCTCGGACGCCACGACCCGCCGCAGCGCACCGGCGTCCAGGTCACCCCTGGGCGCGACCACGATCCGGCCGCCGGACAACAACGGACTCCACAGCTCGTAGGTGGAGATGTCGAACGCGTACGGGGAGTGCATCAGCACCCGCGAGTGCGGGCCGGGCTCCCAGCAGCGGTCCACGGCCAGGTCGATGGCGTCGCTGTGGGTGATACCGATGCCCTTGGGCACGCCGGTCGAGCCGGAGGTGAACATCACGTACGCCAGCTGGTCCGGGCTGACGGACACGCCCGGATCGGACCCGGCCGTCTCCTGCCCGTCGATCGCCTCGGGCCTGTCACTCGCCTCCTGCTCGTCGGCCACCAGCGTGGGCACACCCGGCTCGGGCAGCAGCTCCAGCGAGGCCGTGTCGGTGACCAGGAGTCGCGCCCCGGTCGTGGAGATCACCGTCCGCAAACGGTCGGCCGGGTGGCTGGCGTGCAGGGGCACGTAGGCGCCGCCGGCCTTCAGGACGGCGAGCGTGGTCACCACGAGCTCGGCCGACCGCTCCTGGAGCACCGCCACCGGGCTCTCCGGGCCCACACCCGCGTTGATCAGTCGCCGGGCCCACCGGTTCGACAGCCGGTCGAGTTCGCGATAGGTCAGGGAACGGCCGTCGTCGCGTACCGCGACGGCGTCGGGTGTCCGGGACACCTGGGCGGCGAAGGCGGCGGGCAGCGAAAGACGGGAGCGTTCGGGTCGGAACGCGGTGTCGTTCCAGCCGACGACCACCGTGCGTTCCTCGTCGTCGTCCAGCACGGGCAGGGCACCGATCGGGGTGTCGGGGTCGGCGACGGCGTGGGTGAGCAGCCTCACGAACCGGTCCGCGATCGCCTCGGCGGTGTTCGCCTCGAACAGGTCGGTGCGGTACTCCAGCATCGCCTCGACTCCGGCGGGCGCGCCGTCGTCGGTGTACCGCTCCACCAGGTTGAAGGTGAGGTCGAACTTGGCGGCGCCGAGCTCCACCATCTCCGGGCGGGCCACGACTCCCGGCAGTTCCAGACCTCCGCCAGGGGTGTTCTGGAGCGCGAACAGCACCTGGAACAGCGGATGGTGCGCGAGCGACCGTTCCGGACGGAGATCCTCGACGAGCTTCTCGAACGGCAGGTCCTGGTGCGCGTAGGCGGCCAGGTCGGTGGCGCGGGTTCGGGCCACCAACTCGCGGAACGTCGGGTCGGCCGAGGTGTCCGTGCGCAACACCAGGGTGTTGATGAAGAGGCCGACGAGGTCGTCCAGGGAGTCGTCGGTGCGCCCGGCGATAGGGGTGCCGATCGGGATGTCGGTGCCCGCGCCCAGCCGGGTGAGCAGGGCGGCGAGCCCTGACTGGAGCACCATGAACAGGCTGGCGCCGCTCTCCCTGCCCAGCGTGAGCAACGCTCCGTGCAGGTCGGCGGGCAGCGTCCGCAGCACCGCTCTTCCCCGCCGCCCGGCGACCGCGGGTCGCGGCCGGTCGGTGGGGAGTGCGAGCTGGTCGGGAAGTCCGTCCAACGCCTCCCGCCAGTAGGTTCGTTGACGGTGCTGGACACTGTGGGGGTCGTCCTCGGCGCCGAGGAGTTCACGCTGCCACAGCGCGTAGTCCGCGTACTGGAGGTCGAGCGGGCGCCAGTCCGGGGCCCGGCCGGCCAGCCGGTCCCGGTAGGCGGCGGTGAGGTCACGGCCCAGTGGGGCGAGGGACCAGCCGTCGCCGGCGATGTGGTGCAGGAGGAGGAGCAGGACGTGTTCGTCCGGCGCGAGGGTGAACAGCGTCGCCCGCAGCGGGACTTCGGTCGTGAGGTCGAAGTCGTGGCGGGCCGCGGTGGTCAGCGCCGCCTCCAGTCCGTCCCGGGTCGTGTCCCGGGTGGTCAGCTCGGGCACCCCCTCCTCTGCCGGCAGGACACGCTGGTAGGGCGTGCCGTCGTGTTCCGGGAAGACGGTGCGCAGGCTCTCGTGCCGCCCCGTGACATCGGCCAGTGCCGCGCGCAGGGCCTCCTGGTCCAGCGGACCGGTGAGCCGCACGGCCACCGGCAGGTTGTAACTGGGGTCGGGGCCGCCGAGTCGGTTGAGGAACCACAGTCGGCGCTGCGAGTAGGAGAGCGGGACACGCTCGTCACGCTCGCGGCCGGGTTCACGTTCGCGTCGACGCGGCGCCGGGCGTCGTCCGTCGGTCGAGCGTCGCAGTGTCTTGGCGAGTCGGGCGACGGTGGGGGCCTCGAACAGGTCCCGGACCGCCAACTCCACACCCAGCACCGAACGCACCCGACTCACCAACCGGGTCGCCAACAACGAATGACCACCCAGATCGAAGAACCCGTCATCCACCCCCACCACCGACACACCCAACACCTCGG
>NZ_WMLF01000163.1 GCF_014156695.1 Streptomyces durbertensis
TTAAGAGACAGGTGGTGGGTGCTGCGGCGGCACGTGCCGGGCGCCTGGTGGTGGGTGCCGGCGAACGTGGCGGCGTGGGGGGCCGGTCTGGCGGCGTTCGCGCTGGTGTCGACACCGCTGTGGCGGGAGGGGCAGGGCCCGGTGCTGGTGGCGCTGATCGGCGCGGGCGCGGGGCTGGTGATGGCGGCGACGGTGGCGGCCGTCACCGGCTGGGCGCTTGTGCGGCTGCTGCGGCACGCCCGGGTGGCTGCCCCGGAGGCGGTGCGCGTGCCGGTGCGGGCGGGGTGGCCTGCACCGGCACGTCCGGGTCCCCACGGCGGGGCTACGCCCGGCGGATGATGTCCAACAGGACGCCGTACGCGGGCTTCTGGGGGTGGAAGGCCGCGAAGTGGCCGACGCCGGGCAGGAGATGGAGCCTGGCGCCCCAGTTGTTGGCGTAGCGGCGGGAGAGTTCGATCGGTACGTCCTGGTCGGCCGTGCCGTGCAGCACCTCCACCGGCACGCGCGGCAGCAGCCGCATCGGGTCGGCTTCCGGCAGCAGTCGGCGCACCTCGGCGTGGCCGCCGAGGAACTCCGTGACGGCGCCGTCGCTGAGCCCGAGGTCGTAGGCGCGGGACAGGTCGGCGACGGGCGCGACGGCCACGACCCGGTCGGCGGCGCGGTCCCGCCGGGCGGCCGCCCACAGCGCGAGCTGGCCGCCGGCGGAGTGGCCGAGCAGCACCTTGGGCGGGCCGCCGAGGTGGTCGAGTGCGGCGTCGACGTCCGCGGAGGTCTCGGCCCAGCCGCCGCCTCCGCCGACCCGGCGGTACTCGACGAGTTCGACGGAGAAGCCCGCGGCGCCGAGCGCCGCCGCGAACGGTGACAGGTGCCGCCGGTCGTACGCCTCACGCCAGTAGCCGCCGTGCAGGACGGTCACCCGGGGACCTCCCCGGGGGCCGTAGCGGTCGACGACCTGCGACGGGTGCGGCCCGTACGCCTCGCTGCCCACCGGATCGGGCCGGTCCAGCGACACCAGCGCCGACCACTCCGTACCGCTCACCCGACGACCTCCCCCAGCACCCGTGCGGCGCGTTCCACATCGGTGAACGAGGTGTACAGCGGGGTGAAGCCGAAGCGCAAGACACCGGGCCGGCGGTGGTCGCCGACGATGCCGCGGGAGATGAGTTCGGCCATGACCGGCTCGGCGTCCTCGCAGTACAGCGAGACCTGGCTGCCCCGGCGGTGGTGATCGAGTGGAGTGACGCACTGCAGGCGCCCGGGGGGCGTGTACCGCTCGACGCAGTGCAGGAAGAAGTCCGTGAGCGCCAGCGACTTGGCCCGTACGGCGCCGACGTCGACGCCGTCCCACACCTCCAGGGCGGCCTCCAGCGCGAGCATGGACAGCAGGTCGGGTGTGCCGACGCGGCCGGCGCGGACGTCCCGGGCGGGCGCGTAGTCGGCCGTCATGCCGAACGGGTCGCGGTGCGAGTGCCAGCCGGGCAGCGGCGAGTCGAACGCGGCCTGGTGCTCCCGGCGGAGGTAGAGGAACGCGGGTGAGCCGGGGCCGCCGTTGAGGTACTTGTAGGTGCAGCCGACGGCGAAGTCGACACCGCGGGCGTCGAGTTCGACGGGCAGGGCGCCGGCGGAGTGGCAGAGGTCGGCGATCAGGTAGGCGCCGGCGGCGTGCGCGGCGGCGGTGATGCCGGCCAGGTCGTGCAGTTCGCCGGTGCGGTAGTCGACGTGGTTGACGAGGACGGCCGCCGTGCGCGGGCCGACGGCGGCGGGCATCTCGGCGGGCGTCACCGGGCGCAGGGCGCGGCCCGTGAGCCGGGCGGCGGAGGCCGCGAGGTAGCCGTCGGTGGGGAACGTGGTGGCGTCGACCAGCACCTCGTCGCGTTCCTCGCCGGCCATCCGGACGGCTCCGACGACGGCCTTGAAGACGTTGACCGAGGTGGAGTCGCCGACGACAACCTGGCCGGGCGCGGCGCCGACGAGCGGGGCGATCCGGTCGCCGATCCGCTCCGGCGCCTCCCACCAGCCGCTCTCGGTCCAGGAGCGGATGCGCATGCTGCCCCACTCGTGGGCGACGACGTGCGCCAGGCGGTCGGGGACGGCACGCGGCAGCGCACCGAGGGAGTTGCCGTCGAGGTACACCGTCTCCGGCGAGTCGTCGAGGACAAAGGCGTCCCGCCGGTCGGCGAGCTTGTCGTCGGCGTCGAGGCGCAGCGCCTCCCGCTGGAGGTCGGCGGGCGCGGCGTCGGGGCTCATGGGAGTCTCAGACATGGCTGCGGGCCGTCCACAGCTCGGGGAAAACGTTCTTGCGGGCGCGCTTCTCCAGCCAGGCGACCCCGGCGGACCCGCCCGTGCCCTGCTTGGAGCCCATCGCGCGGCGGGTGGCGACGAGGTGGTCGTTGCGCCAGCGCCAGACCAGTTCCGCGACCTCCGTCAGCGCCTCGCCCAGCCGCGCCGGGCCGGCGTGCGGGTCGCCGGAGTAGACGGCCGTCCACACGGCCTCCACGCCCGGGTCCGGCTCGTAGCGCCGGGTGACGTCCCGGGTCAGCACGTGCGCCGGGATCTCCAGGCCCTGCCGGTGCAGGTGGAACAGCACCTCGTCGTAGAGGCTCGGCTCGTGCAGCGCCTTCTCCAGCTCGTCGTGCACGCGCGGCGCGCCCCGGTGCGGCACCAGCATCGACGCCGACTTCTCGCCGAGCAGGAACTCCATCCGCCGGTACATCGCCGACTGGAAGCCCGAACCCTCGCCCAGCGCCGCGCGGTAGGAGTTGAACTGCGCGGGGGTGAGGTGTGCCAGCGGCTCCCACGAGGCGTTGAGCGACTTCAGCTCGTACGTCGAGCGGCGCAGCGCGGCGAGCGCCGTGTCCAGGTCGTCCTGCCGCAGCGCGCCGGCGGCGGTCTGCCACTCGTGGACGATGACCGTGAACCACAGCTCCATGACCTGCGTGGTCACCAGGAACACCATCTCGCCCGGATCGTCCGACAGCGGATGCTGGAGGTGCGTGAGTACATCGGCCTGGACGTAGTCCTCGTAGGGCGTCGTCCCTGCGAAGTCCAGGTTCGGGGTCTCCGACATTGGGGGTCTCCTCAAAACTCACCCGGGGTCGCCGGGTCGTCCCGGGCCGCCGGGCCGTACCGCGATCATCACCGCCCGGCGACGCCGGGAGCAAGCGTCGATCCCCACAGAGTTACCAGGCCGGACCGGTCCGACACGGCAATGGCGAGGATCGGCCGGACCACTGGAACGCGCGCCTGCGGCGCCCCGCCCCCGACCAGGCGCGACGCCCGCCGGGGCGGCGGACCGCACGGACGGGGCGCGGACGGGACGAGCCCGGCGCGCGCGGGGCGGCACCGGGCTCGACACGACCACGGGCTCAGGACAGGGTGGCCGCCGCGGTGGGCGAGCTCTCCTTCAGGAACGTCGAGCAGCGCTCGTACTCCTCGGTCTCGCCGATCTCCTTCGCGGCGCGGGCGAGGGCGTGCAGGGCGCGCAGGAAGCCGCGGTTCGGCTCGTGCTCGAACGGCACCGGGCCGTGGCCCTTCCAGCCGTTGCGGCGCAGGGCGTCCAGCCCCCGGTGGTAGCCGGTGCGGGCGTACGCGTACGACTCGACGACGCGGCCGGCGGCAAAGGCGTCGTCCGCGAGCTGCGCCCAGGCGAGGGACGAGGTGGGGTGCTTGGCCGCCACCTCGGCGGGATCCGCGCCGCCGGCCAGCAGCTCGCGCGGCTCCGGGTCGTCGGGCAGGTGGGTCGGGGGCGGACCCCCGAGAAGGTTCTCGTGAATGGCCATGGCCCCCAGTGTGCCTGCCCGCGCCCCCCGACGCGCCGACGCGGGGCGCCCACGATCGTCCCGGCGCCGCGTCCGGCCCGCGACTCACCGCCGGCCGGCCGCCTCCAGGACGGCGCCCGCGACCTCGATGACCGAGCGGCCGGAGGTGTCCACGGAGAAGTCCTCGGGCCGGGCGCGGTCGAGTATCCCGGTCAGCTCCCCGGCCCGCCGCAGATGCCAGCGCAGCCCGTCCTCGTCGTCGTGGTGCCGCCGGACGAGACGTTCCCGCAGCGCGGCCGGGTCGGCCGTCAGCCGGCACACGGACAGCTCCGCGCCCACCGCCGCCCGGTAGCGCGCGCGGTCCCGGCGGCACTCCACCACGCCGGCCAGGACCAGCCGGCGCGCGCCCGCCTCGAAGTGGTTCCGCGCGAGCGCGCGCAGGTTGCGGAGCTGGAGGCCGAGGTTGAACGGGTCGTCGGCGGGCGCGGGCCAGAACTGGCACAGCCGGTCCAGGTCCACAACCGCGTGCGGAATCCGGGCCCGCGTCAGCGCGCCGGAGGCGGCGTCGGCGACGGACGTCTTGCCGACGCCGACGGTTCCGGTGATCAGCAGCGCGCGGCGCTCGACGCCCAACTCGGAGGCCATGGGGGGGACCTTAGGGCCCACCCGCCGCGTCGACAGGCAGTTTTTTGCACCCGTCAGCCGCGTCAGCCGCGCCGGCGGCGCCAGGCGAGCCACAGGATCGCGGCGCCCGCGACGGCCAGCAGTGGCCACGGCTTCTGACGGGCGGTGCGTACCGACTGCTCCGCCCGGCGGCGTACCGGCTCGGGAGCCTTCTCCTCCCAGATCCGTCCGGCCTTCTCCTGGACGTGACCCGCCTTCTCCTGGACGCGGGCCTTGACGTCCGCCTTGGCTGCGAGGGAACCGACGGTCTCGCCGAGTTCCCTGCGGGTCTGCTCCACCTGCTCGCGCAGCTCCGCCACGCTGTCGGCGGTCGGCTCGTCGTGAGGAGGCTGGGTCATCGCTGCACCTTTCCCTTGATCTCGGCCACGTCGGCCTTCACGTTCTCGATCGTCTGCTGCGGCGCGGCCGGGGTGGCCCGGCCGACCTGGCTCCTCCCGGCCAGGGCCATCACCCCGGCGATGATGCCGAGCGCCACCGTCACGATCAGTGCGGCGGCCCAGACCGGCAGGGGCACCGCCAGGGCCGCGATCGCCGTGACGACGAGGGCCTGGAGCGCCAGGAAGCCGACGACGCCGGCGCCTCCGAAGAGGCCGCCGCCCTTGCCGAAGTGCCTGCCCTTCTCCTTCATCTCGGCCTGGGCGAGTCTCAGCTCACCGCGCACCAGTTCCGTGAGTTGCCGTGAGGCCCGCTGCACCAGCTCGCTCACCGGCTCCTGCTCGGCGCTTCGCGCCCCGGGCTCGGTGGGGTGCTGCCGGGTGTTCGCCACGGTGATCACCTCCCGTCCGACTGACCGGCCCGCGCCGCGCCGCGACGAGGGCCTTCCGATGCGAGGTCGGGTACCCGGAACGACGCGCTCCACAACCCTCGGCGCGGACGCGTCACGGGCCGTTCACACAAGCGGATCATCCCGTTTCGTCCGGCGAGTGGCGGTGCGGCTGGTTGTCGTCGACGCGGCGACGGTCCCAGTCGTCCCACTTCCGGGTGTCGCGGGGCCGGGTATACGGCTCCGCCTTGGGCGGGTGGCCGCCGGCGATCGCCCGTTGCCGCACGAGTTCCGCGTCGAACTCCAGGCCCAGCAGGATCGCCAGGTTGCTGATCCACAGCCACACCAGGAAGACGATGACGCCGGCCATCGTGCCGTACGTCCGGTTGTACGAGGCGAAGTTCGCGACGTAGAAGGCGAAGCCGGCGGACGCGGCCAGCCAGATCAGCAGCGCCAGGAAGCCGCCCGGCGTGATCCACCGGAACCCCCTGCCCGCGACGTTCGGGCCGGCCCAGTACAGGATCGCGATCATGAGGATGACCAGCAGGACCAGGACCGGCCACTTGGCGATCGAC
Organism: Streptomyces durbertensis; assembly: GCF_014156695.1. Classification (GTDB taxonomy): domain Bacteria; phylum Actinomycetota; class Actinomycetes; order Streptomycetales; family Streptomycetaceae; genus Streptomyces; species Streptomyces durbertensis. The sequence continues at coordinate 5,781 of NZ_WMLF01000163.1, forward strand.
CACACCGTCAGCGCGGTGTCGCCGATCCCGAAGGCGGCGCCGGCCTGCCGGGCGAGCGGACCGGTGAACACCACGATCAGCGCGCTCGCCACGGCCAGGAGCATCAGCACGACGGTCACGCCGACCCGCAACGGCAGGATCTTCCACACCGGGCGCCCCTCGGGCATGTCGTAGACGGCGTTCGAGGTGCGGATGAACGCGCCGACGTAGCCGGACGCCGCCCACACCGCCAGCACCAGACCGACGATCGCCATCACCGAGCCGACACCCGCGTTGCCCTGGAGCTGCCCGACCGCGTCGGTGATCACGTCCCGGACCGCGCCGGGCGCCAGCTCTTGCAGGTTCTCCAGCACCCGGTCGGTGACGTCCCTGCCGGCGAGGCCCAGCAGGGAGACGAGGACCAGCAGCGCGGGGAAGAGGGACAGGATGCCGTAGTAGGTGAGCGCGGCCGCCCGGTCGACCAGCTCGTCGTTCCTGAACTCCCGCAGGCACCCCTTGAACAGCCCGCGCCACGACTGTTTGGGCAGCTCGCTGGGGCTGTCCGGGGCGGCCGCCTCCACCTCGGGCGACGGGCCAGCCTCCACCTCGGGCGGCGGACCCGCCCCGGCCTCGGGCGACGGGCCCGCCCCGGTCTCCGGTGAGGGCTCGTGCGCCGTGTCGTCGCGGCCTCGGCGGCGGCGGTCGGCTTCTCCGTTCGGTTCCGGCTGCGTCATCTCCGCCGGGTTACCGGAACCGCCCCTCTCACACCTGGCCGGTCGTATCAGATTCCGCCGTACGCCGGAGGGAGGGCCGGACGAGTCCGGCCCTCCCTCGTTGCACGCTCACCCTGACGGGTGGGGGTGGGTGTTACTTCAGCTTCGTGCCGGTGGAGCGCAGGTCGGCGCAGGCCTTGGTGACACGCTCGGCCATCGACGCCTCGGCCAGCTTGCCCCAGGTGCGCGGGTCGTACGTCTTCTTGTTGCCGACCTCGCCGTCGACCTTCAGCACACCGTCGTAGTTGGTGAACATGTGAGCCGCGACGGGGCGGGTGAAGGCGTACTGGGTGTCGGTGTCGAGGTTCATCTTCACCACGCCGTTGTCCAGCGCCGTGGCGATCTCCTGCTCGGTGGAGCCGGAGCCGCCGTGGAAGACGAAGTCGAACGGGTTCTGCTTGCCGTACTTGGCGGCGACGCCCTCCTGGAGGTCCTTCAGCAGCTCCGGACGCAGGACGACGTTGCCCGGCTTGTAGACGCCGTGGACGTTGCCGAACGAGGCGGCCAGCAGGTAGCGGCCCTTCTCGCCCAGGCCCAGCGCCTCGGCGGTGCGCAGCGCGTCGTCGACGGTGGTGTACAGCTCGTCGTTGATCTCGTGGGTGACGCCGTCCTCCTCGCCACCGGTCGGGGTGATCTCGACCTCGAGGATGATCTTCGCGGCGACGGCCAGCGCCAGCAGTTCCCTGCCGATCTCCAGGTTGTCGCTCAGGGTCTCCGCCGAACCGTCCCACATGTGGGACTGGAAGAGCGGGTTCTCGCCGCGCTCGACGCGCTTGCGGGAGACCTCCAGCAGCGGACGTACGTAGCCTTCCAGCTTGTCCTTCGGGCAGTGGTCGGTGTGCAGCGCGATGTTCACCGGGTACTTCTCGGCGACGATGTGCGCGAACTCCGCCAGCGCCACCGCGCCGGTCACCATGTCCTTGATGTACTGGCCACCGAGGAACTCGGCGCCACCGGTCGAGATCTGGACGATTCCGTCGCTCTCGGCCTCGGCGAACCCGCGAAGCGCCGCGTGCAGCGTCTGCGTCGAGGTCACGTTGATGGCCGGGTAGGCGAACTTGCCAGCCTTCGCCCGGTCGAGCATCTCGTTATAGACCTCGGGGGTTGCGATGGGCATGTGTCCGCTCCTTGGGAGATCTGCGGGTGTGCATGGGGTGGATTGATGTACGACCCTGACCGTTGGGCGACGTCATCGTCGTCGCCCATCTTCCCAGACGAGGCCGGAGCCGCCAGAGGGGCTGTCCGGGGGGTGGACGCCGCGCCTCACGGGGATGTGCCCCCGCTGGCATGTTTCACGTGAAACCTGCCAGCGGGGTGAAGTCGGCCACCGGCCCGCCCCGCCGGGGCACCGACGAGCCGCCCCGCCGCGCCCCGGACGCCAGCCGTCAGGACAGCCCGAGGTCGTTCAGGTCGTAGGCGTAGAGGTAGTCGAGGCCGGCCTCGGCCATCGCCGGGGCCGCGCTGCGCTCGACGATCGTGGCGACCGCGACGACCTCGGCGCCGGCCTCCCGGGCGGCCTCGACGGCGGTGAGCGGCGAACCGCCGGTGGTGGAGGTGTCCTCCACGATCAGTACCCGCCGGCCCTTGATGTCCGGGCCCTCGATGCGCCGCTGGAGGCCGTGCGCCTTGCCGGCCTTGCGGACCACAAACGCGTCCAACGTGCGGCCCCGCGCGGCGGCCGCGTGCATCATCGAGGTGGCGACCGGGTCCGCGCCCAGGGTCAGCCCGCCGACGGCCTCGTAGTCCAGGTGGGCGGTCAGGTCCAGCATGACCTGACCGGTCAGCGGGGCCGCCTCCCCGTCCAGGGTGATCCGGCGCAGATCCACGTAGAAGTCCGCCTCCTTGCCTGAGGAGAGGACCACCCGGCCGTGCACCACGGCCTTTTCCTTGATCTGTCGCAGCAGCTCAGCACGCACGTCGCTCATGAACCCTCACCCTAAGCCAGCCGCACACCGCCACCGCCCCGGCCACGGACCGCGCCGCCTCGGCATCCTCCGGCCGCGCGTCGCCCGCGTACTCCGACTGCGCGGCTCCCGCGTCCTCCGCTCACCGCTCGTGGCGGCGCCAGCTCCAGGTCGTGGACAGTTCGAGCGGTGAGATGGGGGTGACCAGCCGGGGGTGGGTGTTCAGGCCGTTGGGAGGACCGGACTGCGGCTCCACACACACCGCCGCCTCCTGCTCGTCGTAGACCACCGCCCACTCGGTCCGGCTCGCGACCGTCAGCTCCAGCTCGCCGGGCCAGGTCAGCGTCGCCGAGACACCGTCCGGCATGCCGAACGCGTCGTCCCACGGCCCGCTGCCCGGCTCCACCCGCCGCCCGGTCGGGATGTGGTGCTCGTCGCGCTCCTCCCGCCACGCGGGGTCGAACTCCAGACGTACGTCCTCACCGCCCTGGCCGAGGTTGCGGCGGAACCAGGGGTGCCAGCCGACCTGCGCGGGGAACGAGTCGCCGAACGTCTCCACGCCGAGGGTGAGCGTCAGCGAACCACCGTCACCGGACAGCTCCACAAGCTGGTTGACCGTCCCCGGCCACGGCCAGGGGTCGCCCAGCTCGCGGACAAACGCCGCCGAGCGCTCGTCCGCCCGGGCCGTCCGCCACGGCTCGTCCCGCACCAGGCCGTGCATGGCGTGCCCGGTCTCGTCGACCGGGAGCTGGTACGTCCCACCGCCGCTGCGGAAGCGTCCGCCGGCGGTGCGACCGCACCAGGGGGCCATCACAAACGAGCCGAACTCCGCTCCCTGGCGCAGCAGTTCGACGCCGCCCACCCGGAGCGAGGCGAGACGGCAGCCCGCCCCCGGCCGCACCACAACCTCGGTGTCCTGTGCCCGCAACCGGACTTCCTCGTTACTCAGCGCACTCACGCCGCAAGCGTACGGCCTGCGCAGCGGCCGGCGCGGCGGGCCCACAGGCCCGGCGGCGTCGGCGTCTCGACCGCGTCGGCGTGGCGTCGGCGTCGGCGTGGCGTCGGCGTCGGTGTCTCGGCGGCCTCCGGGAGCGCGGGGCTCAGCGGCGACGGCGGAGTGCCCGGGTGAGGATGACAACCGAGGCCACCGCCAGGGCGGCCGCCGGGGCCGCCCAGCGCAGGGTGGCGCCGGTGGTGGTCGGCTCGGGCGGCGGGACGGGCGCGTACCGGCCGCGCGGCGGCGCGTGGTCGACCTCCTCCGCGCTGCGGCCGATCATCGTGCGGCGGGCGTGCGCCGCCTCCGCCGGCGGCGGCCCGGCGGGCTCGGGGAACACCACCGCGTCACCGCCGCCGTCGAGGTCGGCGTCGTCCTCGTCGGCGTCGACCTCGACGAACTCGTCAAGATCGTCGAAGCGGCCGCCCTCCGCCTCGTCCCGCATGCCGGATTCGGCTGTGGCGGGTTCGGCGGTGTCGGAGTCCGCGGTGTCGGAGTCGAACACGTCGGCGTCGTCCACGTCGTCGGCCAGCGGATCGAGGGACGGCGGCGGGATCTCGGTCTCGAAGACCGACGGCTTGTGACGCTCCTCGCGGGTGTCGTCGGACTCCGGATCGGCGGCGGCCTCCCCTTGGCCGGCCGAGGCCTTCTGCTGGTCGGCGGCGGTCGCGGCCTGCTCGCCGCCCGCGTCCGGGGACGTCTCGGGGGCCGGGATGCCGGGGATGACACGGGCGTTGTCGTCGTCGGACGGGTCGGCCGACAGGCTCTCGGCGAGAGCCGCGCCGAACCGGTCCAGCAGCCGGCGGGCCGCCGCCGCCAACTGGTCGGCGTCGAACTCGGCGAGGCGGCCCGTGCCCTCGGCGCCGCCCGCGAAGGCCAGCACCGTGCCGCCGGGCGGCCCGTCGCCCGCGGGACCGGCCTTGCCGGGTCCGTAGGAGGGCCGGGGGGTGACGGTCAGCCGCATCCGGGCCGTACCGCTGCCACGTGCCTCGCTGCCCTCGGCGAGGATGGAAAAACCGTTCTGCTCGGCGCTGAGGCGCATCATGCCGCGATAGGTGATCGTGGAGCCGGCGACCCGTACCCGCAGCCGCCCACGGACCACGGCGTCGTCCGCCTCGTCGGCGTTGACGGCGTCGAGCTTCAGGCCCGGCACGCACCGCATGCCGCGCTCGGGCTCCGCGAGCGCGGCCCGTACCGAACCGACCGGAAACGGAACGTACACCTCGTGCTCCATGCCGGGAGCCTACCCACGAGGGCGCCGACATGCGCCCCTCCGCGCGCCCCCGCGTGCCGCGCCCGACGCGGTCGTCGGACGCGGCCGTCGGACGCTGTCGTCAGACGACGTGGGCGGCGATCTTCCGCGCGCAGTCCAGTGCCTCGGTGTCCGTGGTGTCCACCTCCAGGTCGTAGACCACCTCCCGGTGGACCGCCTCCGCCTGCGACGCGGCCATCCCGGCCAGCCGGTCGCCCCTGGCCAC